>NZ_KV814947.1:0-251 GCF_001814135.1 Neisseria sp. HMSC067H09
TGAAAGCGGCCAACAGGCTAAGTGTGCCTGTTGCTGCCTAAAAGACGGCTCGTATGCCTGATTATCGGGTATTCGGGGAGGATTAAGGGGATATTTGGGTAAAATCAGGAGTGATCGGGGGAGGAAACAGCCGAAAACCTGTGTTTGGATTTCGGCTGTCGGGGGAAAAGGAATTTTGCAAAGGTCTCTGCCTGTTTGTTTTTTAAGGCGAAGACTATACATTGTCTTTCCCTACCCTGTTCCACGGTAAC
>NZ_KV814948.1:0-8744 GCF_001814135.1 Neisseria sp. HMSC067H09
CCAACTTTTGGGGTGCAGTTCAGTTTTCAGACGATCTCTCATGACGGCTCGTCTGAGTCAAACAGGCTTTTGCATGCATACAGCAGCCCGCCCGCCAATACGGCAAGGCCCACCGCCGCCCAATAAGCATCGGCATAGCCGACCGCCTTTGCCAGCCGCAGGGCGGCGAAACCGGCCGCGTAACTGCCGAGCAGAACCACGGAAAATTGCAGGCTGCTGTCGAGTGCGGCGGTGGCGCTGTCGGATTTGTCCATCACCAACGCCAGTATCACCGGCAGCAGCAGCGTGTAGCTCAGGCTCAGGGCGATGATTTGCGCGGGCGGCAGCCAAGGGTGGACGCGGGCGAGCGCGTCGATGGCAGTCATGGACGCCAAAAGCGGCAGTTGCAGCGCGTAGAGCAGGAACACGAGTTTGCGGCGCGGATAATTGCGCGAAAACCAGCCCGACAGCGGCGTCACAATCAGGCAGGCAACAGGAATACCCACCGCCAGAATCCCGCCCGTCTGCTTCGGGGTAAAGCCCAAATCCGCCAGCTTGGGCACAAAAGTCGCCGCCGCAAACGCATACGGCGCGGCGACGGCAAACAGCAAAACCAGCCACCGCCAGCCCGTTTCAGGCTGCCGCCAAAAGGAGACCAGCCGCGCCGCCAATGCCGTCAAACCGCCTTGCGCCGTCGGACTTTCCGGCTCGCGGTAGCACAAGAGTTGCAGCAATATCAGCAGGGTAAACGCCAGCATAAATCCCGCCGCCGCCGTCTGCCCGTATTCCTGATACAGCCACAACACCAGCGCGCCGCCGATCATCTTGCCGCCGCGCGCCGCCATCGTCTGAATCACGCCGCCGAAGCCGCGTTCGCGGTGCGGCAGGACGATGCACGACAAGCCCAGCATCGCGCAGCCGTACACCGCCGACATCGCCGAGAGCAAAACGCAGCAGGCCAGAAGCAACGGAAAATTCCGTGTCATGTCGGTGCAGGCCATCAGCCCGAACACCGCCGAAAGTCCCAGCGTCGCCGCCAGCAGCCAGCCGCGAAACCGCCCGAACCGCCCCGCCGGCCGCCGCTCCATCAGCGCGGCAAACAACACCTTCGCCGCTTCGATACCGCCGATTAAATGTATCCAGCTCAGTTGGTTCAGGCTGTAACCGTGGTTTTTCAAAATAGCGACCAGCGCGACCAGATAAAAACCGGTCAGCGTGAATTTGTAGGTGCTGCCGCCGATAAGCAGCAGCCAGTCGCGCGGGGCGGGGAATGTCGGGGTTTGTTGGGACATGGATGGCTCCCTATTGCGAGTGTACGGGAATGATGTGGGTGCCGTAGGTCGTCTGAAAAACGTTTCAGACGACCTACGGCTCTTCTGTTTTACATTTTCAAGCAGTTTTTCAGACGACTTTCGGGGGCTGTCTGAAATGGAAAAAGCAGCCCCTTTTTATCCTTTCATCACCCGAAACGTCAGATTAATCCGCGGCTCTTGGATGCGGGTGCTTTTTAGGATGGTGTGCAGCCAGTGTTTCTGCGTTTCGCCATGCATCACAATGAGCTGGCCGTGTTCCAGCCACATTTCGCGTTTTTCCTTGCTTTCTTTGTGTTTGAAGGCGAATTTGCGCGTTGCGCCGAGGCTGAGGGAGGCGATGGCACTGTCTTTGACCAACCCCTGCCCTTCGTCGCTGTGCCACGCCATGCCTTCGTTGCCGTTGTTGTAGCGGTTGAGCAGGCAGGAGTTGAAGCGGGTGGGGCAGATGTCGGCGATGGCGGCTTCCACGCGGTTTTTGAGTTCGAGCAAGACACCATTCCACGGCAGGGCGATGCGGTTTGCGCCGGAATAGCCGTAGTTGTAGGACGTGTCTCCGTACCACGCGACTTCGCGGGCAGTGATGATGTGCTTGCCGAATATCACGGCTTCGTCGTGCCGCCAGGGAATATCACGCTGCAAAATTTTAAAATAACGGTCAGCTTCGGCGATGGTGAAAATCCGTCCGAAATCGCTGACGATGCCGTCGTAGGGCAGAAGGTTGGCGTGCGGGTTGGCGGTTTCGGGGAAGAGGTCAAGCGTCATCAGCATCTCCCAATTCGTGCGCCAATATCGCCATTTTACGTCCGCGCTGCCAGCGGTAGCCGCCGATGATGCCGCTTTCTCTGATGACGCGGTGGCAAGGGATGAGTACGGCGACGGGGTTTTTGCCGATGGCGGTGCCGACGGCGCGTGCGGCTTTGGGCGAACCCATGCGCTGCGCCACCGTGCCGTAGCTTTGCAGGCTGCCTGCGGGAATATCGAGCAGCGCCTGCCAGACTTTGAGCTGGAAGGGTGTGCCTTTGATGTGCAGGGTAACGCGGCCGCGCTGTGTGCGGAAGATGTCGGCGGCTTGTCGGTGGAATGCGGTTTCCTGCCCGATTAGGCGGGCGTTCGGATATTCGGCGCGCAATTCGTTCAGGGCGGCGGAAGGGTCGTCTGAAAAACGCATGAAGCAGATGCCTTTGTCTGTTGCCGCTGCCAACAGGTCGCCAAAGGGGCCGGGAATCGGGCTGTAATTGATTTGCAGGCCTGCTCCGCCGTTTTTGTATTCACCCGGAGTCATCTTTTCGATGCCGACAAATAAGTCGTGCAGCCGCCCCGTGCCGCTCAGTCCGCCGCAATGCGCCGCTTCCTCCACGCTTTCGCTGTTTTTCAGGGCTTCTTTGGCACGGCTGATACTGATGTGTTGCAGCATTTTTTTCGGGCTGATGCCCGCCCATGCGGAAAATTCGCGCTGCAAATGTTCGGGACTGACGTGCACTGCCGCCGCCACCTGCGCCAAATCGGGCTGCTCGGCGGCATGGTCGTAAAGGTATTCGATGGCGCGGGCAATGCGGAGGAATTGGCGGGTTTGATTTAAGTTCATAAATTATCCTGTCGTTGTATGGGATAGGATAGCCTGAAAGCCGACAAGAAACGACCCGATTGTTGATGGAAAGATTGTTTGTCTGTCTGAAATTCATCAATAATCGGGTCGTCTTTATATCGCGGCTTCCTTAAACTTGCATCGTCTTTAACCGCATATGTAAGGAACGTTATGTCAAGCTTATTGAATTTGAACAATAAAACCGCCGCCGTTATCGGCGCGTCGTCGGGTATCGGTCGCGCGGTTGCACTGCTGTTGGCGGAGCACGGCGCAAACGTTGTCTTATGTGCCCGCCGTGCCGACAAACTGGAAGAAACCGCCGCACTGATACGCGCACGCGGCGGACGGACTGTTGCCGTGGCAGGTGACGCAGTGCTGCCTGAAACGCACGAAGCCGTCGTCCATGCGACAGAGCGAGAGTTCGGCAGCTTGGATATCGCCGTGAACAACGCGGGCATCATCGGAGCGTACAAACCCTTGGCAGAACTTTCGCCCGAAGAGTGGCGGGTAACGCTGGACGGAAACCTGACTGCTGCCTTTCTGGGCGCGCGCAGCCAAATTCCCGCTATGCTCGCACGCGGCGGTGGATCGATTGTGTTCACGTCCAGCTTTGTCGGCACCAGTTGTGCCCTGCCGAACAAAACCGCCTACGGCTGTGCCAAAGCCGCACTTGCTGCTCTGGCAAAAGGCATCACCGCCGATTATGCCGCCCAAGGTATCCGCGCCAATGCCCTGCTTCCCGGCGGTACGGATACGGAAATGATGACTACCGACCCGCAGCAGCGGGCATGGGCGGAAGGGCTGCATGCGGTCAAACGCATCGCCCGACCCGAAGAAATTGCCGCCGCGATTTTGTTCCTCGTCAGCCCGATGGGCAGTTTTGTAACGGGTACGGCGTTGTTTGCGGACGGCGGAAATTCGGCGGTGAAGTAAGAGACCGCCTGAAGATTACACGCTTCGGCTCAAATCTGCCAAAAACGCCTGCCGCTGTTCGTCGGTGGATTTGTCCATATTGCCGAAGTTGAGCCAACGGCGTTTGGCGATACCGATGCCTTTGAGCGTGTGTCCCACCATCGCTTTGCCGATGCCGTTGCCGCCAAACCATTTCAGATACCATGTGGGGGCGGTGGACGTGCTGATGACCAGTGCTTCTTTGATGTGGGATAGGTTGCCTTTCAGGCCTGTGGCAGTGGGGATGTAGGCGAATGTTTTTAGGAAAACTTTGTCTTCAAATCCTTTGACGATGGCGGGCATATCCGCCCACCAGATCGGAAAGATAAAAAGCAGGCGGTTGGTGGTTTTCAAGAGTTCCTGATAATGCAAAACCAGCGGGTCAAGGGCTTTGCCTTGGTTGAACAGGGCAAGCTCTTCTTTGGTGTAGGCGGGGTTGAAGCCGTCTGCGTATAAGTCGATCAGCCGGTATTTTTCGCCTTTTTCGTCCAACAGTTGCTGCACACGCCGCAAAATGCCGTAATTGAAGCTTTGATCGTACGGGTGGGCATAAATGATTGTGGTAAATGACATTTTTGTACTCCTGAAAGTCAGTTGCCGAGTTTTCCCATGCTATCAAAAGAATGTCGGTTTGCTCAAATCCGTATCGGGCAGGCAAGGCTGAATGATATAGTGGATTAACTTTAAACCAGTACGGCGTTGCCTCGCCTTTGCTCAAAGAGAACGATTCTCTAAGGTGCTGAGGCACCAAGTGAATCGGTTCCGTACTATATGCACTGTCTGCAGCTTCGTCGCCTTGTCCTGATTTAAAGTTAATCCACTATAAAGCCGCTGCCGGAGTATGGATTCTGTTTTCAGACGACCTTCAACGCTTCTTCCGCCCGCAGCAGGGCGGTTTGCTCGTCGGCTTCGACGATGTAGTTCACGCCCAGCGCGGGGGCGAGTTTGGACGATTGTTCGCGGAAGAACGCCAGTTGCGCCGCGTCGGGTTCGATGAGGAGCATGGCGGCGCAGCGTTCGGCAAGTTGCGGCCGGTGTGCCTTTATCCATTCGATGTAGGTTTTGCGGTCGGCAATGCGCTGTTCGTCGCTCACCTGCCGCCGCATGGGGGTGCAGACGGTGGCGAAGCGGTGGTTTTGGTCTAACAGGGTTTCGAATTCGGCCAGCCAGTCGGCGAAGTCGGCGACGTGGGTCAGGTCGGTCAGGTAGATGGTGCCTTCGGGCAGAGTTTTGGCGGGGGTGAAGTAGTGCATGGGGTTCCTTTGGGTGTTTTGGGGGTTGGGCGCAGGTTGGATATTGTTGATGATTAGACTTCTTGTGCCGTCATTCCCGCGCATGCGGGAATCCAGACCCATCCGCACAGAAACTTATCGGATAAAGAAGTGTCTTCGAGTCTCCATTCTGGATTCCCGCCTGCGCGGGGGTAGCGAAGCGGACTTGCGTAAGCTAATGACGGCAGTCGGTTGTTACGGCCGTTTCAGACGACCTTCGTTATTCCAGTAACCGTAGGTATAGGGCATTGATGCCCGACCTACGTTTTTTCAGACGACCTCTATCATTTCAGCACCGCCTAAAACTTCCATTCCGCGCTCACGCCGACGCTTCTGGGGCGTTGGTAGAGCGCGTCTTGGCGGTCGGCGCTGGAAATGAATATGGGTCGGCGGCGGTTGAGCACGTTGTCGGCGTAGAGTGAGACGCGGCCTTGTTTGAAGTTGTAGGCGGTGTAGAGGTTGACTTGGTTGTACGCGCCGATTTTGCCTGATTCGGCATTGTCGGCGGCGGAGTAGTAGCCGCCGTAGAAGCGTACGTCGCCGCCGGCTTCCCAACCTTTGTCGTTCAGGTATTTCACGCCGATGTTGGCGGTGTATTTGGGCGCGCGGCCGAGTTTGTTGCCTTCGATGCCGCTGTCGGGATAGCTTTTGATTTTGGTGTTGAGCAGCCCCAGTCCGGTGGTGAGTTTCAGGCTGTCGGTCGCCTGCCAGTCGGCGGCGAGTTCTGCGCCGTAGGTGTGGACTTTTTTGGCGTTGCGGATGACGACGGAGTTGGTGCCGAGATAGAAGGGGAGCTGCATGTCGCGGTAGTGGTTCAGGAACAGGTTGCCGGAGAGTTGCAGGCGGCGGTCTGCGCTGCGCCAGCGGGTGTACCACTCGTAGTTGTTCACATATTCGGGTTCATAAGTGTAGGTTACGACGGGGCGGCCGAAGGTGATGCCCGCGCCGCCGGGGTTGTAGCCGCGCGCGGCTTTGATGCCGCTGACCCATTGGTCGGTGGGTTTGAAGGCAATGTCGATTTTGGGCAGGAAGACGGTCTGGCCTTTGTCTAAATCGAGGTGCAGTGCGCCGCTGCCGCCGCTTCGTTTGTGCGTTTCTTTTTCAAGGCGGGCGGCGGCCGTGATGTCCCATTTTTCGCTGGGGCTGTATGTGGTTTCGGCAAACAGGGCGCGCACGCTGTTGCGGTCGTCAAAGGTGTTGCGGCCGCCGACGCTGCGGATATCTACCCATTCGTCTTGTTTGCTGCGGAAGTAGTGCAGCCCGGCAAGGCCTTTCAGACGACCTTTGTTTGAAAAATGCAATACCGGTTCCCATTGCAGTTCGCGGCCTTTGAGTTCTGCGGGCACGCCTTGCGGGCTGACGGTCATCGGCAGGTGCAGCCGCTCGTTGTGGTAGCGGCCGTAAACCAGTTTGTTTTCCAGCTTCAGGTAGTCGTTAAGCTGCCACGATACGTCCCAGATGCCCGATGTCGAGCCAGTTACGAACACGGGCTTTTCTTTTAAAAAACGGCGGCTGGCGGTGTTACCCATGATTTCGTTTTGCGGCGCGCGCGAACGGATGTGGTTCAGCGTCAGGCGGCTGTAAAAATCGGGATGGTTTTCGGGCGTGAGCAGGAGTTTGAAGCGCACGTTGGTGTTTTCCACGCGGCGCGGGTTGCCGGTCGGCTCATAGGACACGAATGGTTCGTAGCTTTCGCGCTGCTGCCGCTCCGCGCTCAGGCGGAAGGCAAGGTTGTTTTTCACAATCGGGCCGGACACTACGCCGGCGATGTTGCGCGTTTTCTGGTTGCCCAAACCCAAGCGCAGCGCGCCTTCCCATTCATCGGTCGGATCTTTGGAACGCATCACCACCGCGCCCGCCACTGCGTTCTGCCCGCGCACATGGCTTTGCGGCCCGCGCAAGACTTCCACTTGCTGCATGTCCCACAGCGACTGCGTGCCGAAGGCGAATTCATTGTAAGTGGCGGAGCGGTCGTCTATGGACAGGTTCAGGCGCGGCCGCGTGCCCGCGAAAAACGCCACTGCGCCGACAGCGGGGCCGGAGCCGTCCACGCCGCGCACGGTCGGCAAATCGTTGCCGCTGCCCAAGTCCACCGTGTTCACGGTTTGTTTCAGCAGGTCGGTCGCGGAAAGATTGTGGCCGCTGCGGTCGATGTTGGGCGTGGTGAAAACGCGGTTGGACGTGGCGGTTTCAAAGCCGCTGCGGTTGGTGCGTTCACCGGTGACGACGACTTCTTCCAACTGCACTTGTTCCGCACTTTGCGCCGCATCGGCGGCATAAATCCATTCGGAGGCAAAGGCGGCGGCAATCAATAGGGGGAGGCGGCGGAGGGTGTGTTTCTGCATTTCCTTATCCTTTCAGACGGCATACGTCGGAGCGGATTGACCATCAGGCAATCCAACCGCTCCGTCAGTATGCAAATATTTGTTGTTTACACATTTACATAAAACAAACTATTAATGTAAAGTATAAGAAACAAAAAACAGGAATGCAAGTGTTTATCATTCACTTTACATCCCCCTTTCTATAGTGAACCATCTCAAAACAATTCCCTCTCCCATTCGGCGGGAAAAGGTTGGGGGAGGGCGATTCTGCGGCCTTTATGAATTTGGCTTGCTAAGCATCCGACAGCCCCCTCATTCGTAGGGCGTAGCGGAGGGACAAGGAAAGAGGTCGTCTGAAACACCGCCGTATTGCCATTGCCGCCGTGGGGAAATATGATGAGTATCCGACTTGCGGATAACTTTAATGAAACCCTTTATGAACAAAATCAAAACCTTTCTACCGTCATGACCGCCAGCAAACAACAAACCATCGCCGACACCGCCCGCCGCCTGTTCCGCGAACACGGCTTTTCCGCCGTATCCGTGGGTGGAATCTGCGCCGAGGCCGCCGTCAGCCGCGTTACCTTTTACAAATATTACAGCGGCAAAAACGCGCTCTTGCAGGCAATCGTTACCGAACAGAAAAACCGCGTCCGTGCCGAATTTGAGGCGCTGCTTGCACGGCAATGCAGCCTGCGCGAAGCCGCCGAAGCCGTGTTCGCCCTGCAACGGCAGTCGTTCGACGAGCTTTATTCCGCCGCCTTCCTGCGCGACATCGAAGAAAACACCGATTTGGAGCTGGAGCGGTTTTTCCATGAGTTGAACGAAGAAAAATACGCCTTTATGCGCGGTTTCTTCCACACCCTGCAACAACGCCGCCTGATTCAGCCCGATTTGCCGGTGGAACTCATCGACCTGTTCATCCGTCAGGCGGATATATTGATGCGCCATCCGCAACTGGCCGCGCTTTATGCCGCTGCGCCGCAAAAGCTGCCGCAGGACGTATTGGGGTTGTTGCTGCACGGCTTGGCGGGAGAGGGCAATGAACGTCTGGGATGATTGATCCGTGGATAGCCAAAAGAGGTTTATCATGTTTGACAAAACGTCGTCTGAAAACGGATTGCCCGTTTTCAGACGACGTTTCGGATGTTTGTCATATCAAAATACAGTAAATCGGGGTTGGGATAAGCAGCCGGCTAATTATCAGCCGATAAAGAGTTTTCTCAAATATCTACGGTTTGAGGGGAACAGGCAATATACCGTCAAACCTGTGATGAAAGGATGGCTGAAATATAGTGGATTAAATTTAAATCAGGACAAG
>NZ_KV814948.1:8844-25686 GCF_001814135.1 Neisseria sp. HMSC067H09
CGCCGTACTGGTTTAAAGTTAATCCACTATAACTTATGTTATTGCAAAGGCCTCATCCTGTTTTTATTTTTCCCGTTAAACAGAAACGTCGTCTGAAACCGAAAATTAGGTTTCAGACGACGTTTGCGCTCAGGCTTCCTCTAAAAATCCGGTTTGCCTCAGCTTAGCCGATGATATTGGAAGCGCTCAACCAAGCTGCCTGACTGTCGTCAAATTTGGCGAACACGGTATTGCTGCTTGCACCTGCCGCTCGGTAGGCGAGGGTTTGAGATACAGAGTCGAAGACGAGGTAAGAACGGCCGGTGTCGTAATAATAAGGATTTTTGACGAACAGTTCCGACCAGCTCACATTTGCCTCGCTGCCGCTTAGCAGGGAACGCATACCGGACAGATCAAGCTTGTCCATATAAGGGTTGAAGTCGGTAATACGATCTATGCTGCCGTCGCGGATGTCTGAGGCGGAGAAAGCGACGGTATCTTTACCTGCACCTGTAACGATGGTATCGCTGCCCGAACCGCCTGTGAGGTAGTCGTTGCCGTCGCCGCCGTGGAGGTAATCGATCCCGTCTCCTCCATTCAGCCTGTCATCCCCGTCGCCGCCGTAGAGATAGTCGTTTCCGCTGCCGCCCGACAACAGGTCGTCTCCACTCATGCCGTAAAGGGTATCATTGCCGCCATCCCCGTTTAATTGGTTGTGGCCGCTGTTGCCGGTAATGGTATTGTCGCCGTAATTGCCGATGCCGAAAGTGTTGTTGCTGCCGGTCAGGGTCAGGTGTTCGACGTAGGTTGGGATTGTGTAGGAAACACTACTATATATCGTATCGACACCTTCTCCCCACCACTCAGTAACTGTATCTTTGACATTATCTACATGGTAGATATCATTCCCGTACCCACCAGACATGGTATCTGCACCGCTGCCTCCGTCCAAAGTATCATTGCCACTGCCACCATCAAGCAGGTCGTTACCTTCGTCACCGCGAAGAATGTCGTCTCCGTTACCGCCGTATAGGAAATCTCTATCATCCCCTCCCATCAGCAGGTCGTTGCCTTCGTTGCCGTATAGCGTATCGCTGCCGCGTCCTCCGCTTAATCGGTTATTGCCGCTGTTTCCCGTCAGAATATTATCGGCGTTGTTGCCGAATGCGAAGGTATTGTCGATGCCTGTTAGCGTTAGGTTTTCAACGTGGGTTGGCGCGGTATAGGTAACACTGCTGTAAATCGTGTCGATACCGCCGTTCATTTCCTCAATAACCGTATCGTTTACATTATCAACATGATAGGCATCATTTCCCAAGCCGCCGGCCATAGTGTCTGCACCGCTGCCGCCGTCTAAAGTGTCGTTGCCATAGCCTCCGTCGAGCAGGTCGTTGCCTGCATCGCCGCGCAGGATGTCATCACCTTGTCCGCCGTAAAGTTCGTCGCGATCATCACCACCCATTAATAGGTCGTTACCTTCCATGCCATAGAGCGTGTCGCTACCTCGCCCGCCACTCAAGCGATTGTTGCCGCTGTTGCCGATAAGGCTGTTATCGGCATTGTTGCCAAAGCCGAAGATATTGTCTTTACCTTCTAAAATCAGTTTTTCAACGTGGGTTGGCGCGGTATAGGTAACACTGCTGTATATCGTATCGTAGCCTGCATCTGCGTCTTCGACGACTGTATCTTTTATATTATCTACATAGAAAGTATCGTTTCCCTTTCCTCCGAGCATGGTGTCCATACCCGTACCGCCATATAAGATATCTTCCCCGTCATCCCCAGATAGAAAATCGTTTCCGCTTCCACCATTCAGAACGTCGTTGCCACCTAGTCCGCCAAGTCGGTCATCACCATCGTCGCCCCATAGATAATCGTTGCCATTTCCGCCAAGCATCAGATCATTGCCGCCTTTGCCATATAGACGGTTGCCGTTGGAATTGCCCGATATAACATTGTCTGCATCATTGCCGATACCTAACATACTGTTGCCCTGCAACTTCAGATCTTCGACATGTTCTGGTAAGGTAAAGTCGGTGCTGCTATAGATTAGATCGCGGCCTTCGTTTTCACGCTCGATGATGGTATCGCCCGCATTTTTACTGTAGTAAGTATCGTTCCCTAAACCACCGTAGAATATGGTATGTCCCGTACTACCATATAAAGTGTCATTACGGTCCGTACCGGTAATAACGACGGATTGGTTGTTTTTTAAAGAAAGCAATGTATCAGCCATAATAGTTCTCCTGTGGAAAAATGGATGGGAAGAGTGAATAATAAATTTATATCTATTTGACATTAAATAGATTTTTTCTTATATGGCATGATGTCGATTGTATCGGAGAAAACAATAATGGATAAGATATAATAATTTAAGATATTGTTTAATATGTTAATTTAAAATTAGAAATAATTAGGTGAGACATTTGGTGTGCCGATAATAGGGAAAGTAAAACTGAAAAGGTCGTCTGAAAACTGTTTTTCAGACGACCTTTTGTCGTTTTATTTCTCAAGAAAGTGAAGGAATTACGACCGAACCTGCCCGTCGCCCAACACTATCCATTTCTGCGAAGTCAGCCCGTGCAGGCCGACGGGGCCGCGGACGTGGATTTTGTCGGTGGAAATGCCGATTTCCGCGCCGAGGCCGTACTCGAAGCCGTCGGCGAAGCGGGTGGAGGCATTGACCATGACGCTGGCGCTGTCGACTGTGCGCAGGAAGGTGCGGGCATCGGTGTAGGATTCGGTTACGATGCTGTCGGTGTGGTGGCTGCCGTGGGTGTTGATGTGGGCGACGGCTTCTTCGAGGCTGTCGACGATTTTGACGGAGAGGATCGGGGCGAGGTATTCGGTGTCCCAGTCTTCTTCGGAGGCCGTCTGAATGTGGGGCAGGATGGAAAGGGTACGCGGGCAGCCGCGCAGCTCGACGTCGCGGGCGGCGTATTTTTCCGCCAATACGGGCAGGATTTCGGCGGCGCGGCTTTGGTGGACGAGCAGGGTTTCCATGGTATTGCAGGTGCCGTAGCGCGAGGTTTTGGCGTTGAAGGCGATGTTGACAGCTTTTTCGGCGTCGGCGGCGCGGTCGATATAGACGTGGCAGATGCCGTCGAGGTGTTTGATGACGGGCACGCGGGCTTCTGCGGCGATGCGGGAAACCAGCGACTTGCCGCCGCGCGGAATGACGACGTCGATAAACTCGGGACTTTGCAGCATGGCGCCGACGCTTTCGCGGTCGGTGTTTTCAATCAGGCTGACGGCTGCTGCGGGCAGGCCGTTTTCAACTAATGCCTGCGTAATCAGTTTGGAGAGCGCCATATTGCTGTTGAAGGCTTCGCTGCCGCCGCGCAGCACGCAGGCGTTGCCGGATTTGAGGCAGAGGGCGGCGGCATCGACGGTTACGTTGGGGCGGGATTCGTAAATGATGCCGACAACGCCCAGCGGGACGCGCATTTTGCCGATTTGCAGGCCGTTTTCGCGGGTGCGGAATTCGTCCATTTCGCCGACGGGGTCGGGTAGGGCGGCAATCTGGCGCAAACCTTCGCACATGGCGTCTATGGTTTTTTCGGTCAGCCGAAGGCGGTCGAGCAGGGCATCGTTCAAACCTTTCTGCGCGGCTTGTTCCATATCTTGGACGTTGGCGGCGAGGATGGCGGTTTGATGGTGTTTGATGAGTTCGGCGGCGCGCAGGAGCACAGCGTTTTTTTGCGCGGTCTCGGCAGCAGTAACAGTATAGGAAGCCTGCTTGGCGGCGGACGCAGTGCGGCGGACGTAGTCTTGGATGTTTTGCATGGTGTCTCTGCGGGGAAAGTGGGAATGGGTTGATGATAAGGTCGTCTGAACGGGAATTCAATACAAAACAGGGTGGAGGCGGCTAACTTGCGGTTTGTTTCACGGCAGTATGGAGTTTCGAGGTCAATGGTGGAAAGATCGTCTGAAGATTTGGAAGTGGGAATAACGATGGTGGATAAACACTGTATCGGGAATCGGTAGATTTCGTGGACAAAGCCTACGCTGGTTCTGCCTGAAAAGATAGGGCGAAGGAAAACAAGAAGCCTCTATGCCGTCATTCCCGCCTGCGCAGGAATGACGGCATGGATATTGCCCTTTAAATCTGCTTTGAAAGCAGGTTTCAGACGACCTTTTGCAGTTTACTCAGATTCCGTTTGCGCCAATTCCTCCGCCGCTTTTTGAACCATGTCCGGCGTGAGCTTGTTCAGGCAGTCGGTGTGTCCCAACGGGCATTCGCGTTTGAAGCAGGGCGAGCATTCGAGGTGCAGGCTGACGATTTTGGCTTTTGGGCTCAAGGGCGGGGTGTGGTCGGGGCTGGAGGAGCCGTAGGCGGCGACGAGTTTGCGGCCGAGGGCGGCGGCGAGGTGCATCAGGCCGCTGTCGTTGCAGACGACGGTGTCGGCGCAGGAAAGCAGGTCAATCGCTTCGGAAAGGTTGGTTTTGCCGCAAAGGTTGGTACAGAGGTCGTCTGAAAGTCGGTTGATTTCTTCGGCGATGTCGAAATCTTTTTGCGAGCCGAACAACCAAACCTGCCAGCCTTGCGCCAGATAGCGGCGGCCGAGTTCGGCGAAATGGCGCGCAGGCCAGCGTTTGGCGGGGCCGTATTCCGCGCCCGGACAGAAGGCGAGAACGGGTTTATCGGTGTTTAAGCCGTATTTGGCAAGCGCGGCGGCGCGGCTTTCGGAGGAAATGGTGAAACGCGGGTTATCGGAATGTCCGTTGAAGTCCGCCTGCGTCGGGTGGGCGAGGGCGGTGTAGCGGTCGACCATCAGGGGCAGGGCGGCTTTGTCGAGTTTGCGGATGTCGTTGAGCAGCAGATAACGCGATTCGCCGACGTAGCCGGTGCGCTGCTTGATGCCAGTGGCGAAGGCGATGAGGGCGGATTTGAGCGAACCGGGCAGGACGATGACTTGGTCGTAACCTTGTTTGCCCAGTTCGCGCCCGATGCGCCAGCGTTTTTTCAGTTCCAACGCGCCGTGTCCGAACGGGTTTTCAATAACGCGGCTGATTTCGGGCATACGATCGAACACCGCCATCGACCATTTGGGCGCGAATGCGTCTATGGTGCAGCCGGGATGGAGTTCGTGCAGGCGGCGGTAAAGCGGCTGGGTCATGACGCAGTCGCCGATCCAGCTCGGGGTGATGATAAGGATTTTTTTGGACATGGTGGTAGGGTAGGTTTGTATTGCGCGATATTGTAGCCGATTTAAAAAGGTCGTCTGAAAAACATTTTCAGACGACCTTTTTGCATTGTGGGCGATTAATGCCAACGGCTGTCGTTTTCGCACGGAATACCGTCATGATCACCGTCCATTTTGGTGTTTGGGCAGTTTTTGATAAAAAATTCTGCCTCTTCCAAAGAGTTCATTTGGGAACAGTGCTGACGACCGTCGCATTTGAATGCAGTGGTAGTGTCGGTGGTGGCAGCGGAGCCGGTTGAAGTAGTTGAACCGTGTTTGAAAGCAGTACGCCCGCTTGCCGCGTCTTTCCATGCCTTGCGTTCGGCTTTCATCTTTTCGGCAACTTCGGACACCATCGTAACCGGTGCAGCCGCCGTTGTTTCCTGTACCTGACGGCGGTATTCCTGCCAATAGTTCCAGCCGAACCATCCGCCTGCGGCCAAGAGGGCAATGACGGGGATGATCCACAGGAGTTTGGAAAAGGCTGCTTTAAAAGGCTCAGGCTCGGGGGCGAAAAAGTCGGCTTCGCCGATGCAGTCGGAAGCGAAGCAGATGTTTTCCGCTTCGTCGCGTCCGCGTCTGCCTTTGATAATTTCAAACGATACGCGCTGGCCTTCGGCGGGCGGGTGCGGCAGCGTGGTGAAGGCGGAGAGCGGGGCGAATATTTCCTTGCCCATGTTTTCTTCCCGGATGGCTCCGAACCTCCGATTATCGTTCCAGCGGATGATGGTTCCGTAATGACGCATTTTATCTATATAGAATAGTGGTTGTTTAGGTTGGTATTTTAAACGAAATCTATAAATGGACAAGAGGAGGGGTTGATATTTATATGTAAATTTCGGGTTTTTAAATTAAGAAAGATATTTTTGAAAACAGGTTGTTAATATTTTTATGATTGTATGAGTGCTTTGTTGTTGTCGTACCGGGGTCGTCTGAAAACTTGTTTTCATGTTTGGGGGAAACCCGTTTCGCTCGCTTTCAGACGACCTGTGCGATGCATCAAAGCAAAGGCTGCTGCCGCACGATGGCGCGGATGACGGCGCGGTTGGGGTGCAGGGCGGTGCGCAGGCGTTGGGACAGCGGCTGGGGCAGGCCGAGGATGTCGGCGGCAATGGCGGCGGCGCAGACGGGGGCGGTGGCGAGGCCGCGCGTGCCGTGGGCGGTGTTGATGTAGGCGTTCGGCAGGTAGGGGCAGGGGATGTTGTCGAGGCGGTAATTTTTGTCCAACGCGAGTTTGGCGTAGGCTGTCTGCATGGCGGCGATGTCGCCGAGCGCGCCGACGACGGGCAGGTGGTCGGGGCTGTCGCAGCGCAGGGCGGCGTGTCCTTGCGGCGGGTCAGAGAGGTCGTCTGAAACCGAACGAAGCGGGTTTTGCTCAAACAATGATTGCGCCAATGGCGGGTTGAGTTGTTGCAGGGCGGCGCGGTTGGCGGTTTCTTCGTGCGGATGCCAAGCGTCGTCGTCGCTGTTGAGGACGAAGGTTGCGCCGTAGCAGTGTTGCCCTTGCCAGCTCGGGCTTATGTAGCTTTCGCCGGATAAGGCGCAGCGCAGGCGTTTGGAAAAAACGCTTGCCGCCGCTACGCCGGTTTGCCCGCGGATTTGGCGGAACGGCAGGGCGGAGACGTTGGCATCGGCGGCGTTCGGGCTGTGCGCGCCCATGCAGTAGATGATGTAGGTTGCGCTGAAACTGCCGCACGGCGTGTGTACCGTCCAGTTTGCGTCGTCGTATTCGGCGGAGGATAAGGGCGTGTCTTCGTGCAACGCAATCAGCGGGTGATCCAGCAAGGCGCGGACGACGGCGGGCGGGTTCAGCCATACGCCCTGCGGCCAGTAGAGGCCGTCTGAAAAGACGTCTATGCCTGCGATTTGCGCGGTTTCGTCGGCGGACACGCTGCGGTAAAGGTGGGCGTGATGTTGCTGCAAACCCAATGCCTGATTGCGTTTGCGTTCGGCTTCGTCGAAATTGAGGTGCAACACGCCGTCGCCGCCCCATGCGTCGGAATCGGGCAACAGGTCTTGCAGCAGGCGGCGGGTGTAGCCGTAGCCTGCCAGCAGCAGTTCGGTCTGCTCGGTGTCGTGCGGCGAGATTTTGGCGTAGAGCAGCCCTTGGCGGTTGCCGCTGCCGCCTTGCGCCGCTTTGCCCGCTTCCAAAACGGTAACGCGCACGCCGTGTTCCGCCAGCTTGCGCGCGGTTGCGGCGCCGGCAATGCCCGCGCCGATAACCAGCGCGTGTTCGGGCGGGGTGGTGGCTTGAGGTCGTCTGAACCAAGGCTTGACGGGCTTGGGCGCGGCTTGCGGTACGGCTTCGGTCTGCCATTCGATACGGTCGAAATGTTCGTACAGGCTGTCGGCGCGGTGCGGCGGGACAAACCAGATATGTATGTCGGGCAGCAGGTTTTCCAGAAAGTTGACGCTGTTGAACTGAAGGCATTTTACGGCTTGGTCGAGGCGGGTTTTCAGACGACCTTCCAACTCGGTCGGGGCATCGGACAAAGGAAAATCGGGCATGCGGTTTTCGGTCAGACAGGCAACCAGATGCAGCGGCGCGGGATGAGTTTCGATCACGCGGGCAAGTTCGGCGGGAGCGGGCGGGGTGTTCCAAGCAAGGATGGGCATGGCGGGGTCGTCTGAAAAAGTGGGGAAACAGATAAAGGTATCTCAGTAATTTTTATCGTCTTTTATAGTGGATTAACTTTAAACCGGTACGGCGTTGCCTCGCCTTAGCTCAAAGAGAACGATTCTCTAAGGTGCTGAGGCACCAAGTGAATCGGTTCCGTACTATATGTACTGTCTGCGGCTTCGTCGGTTTGTCCTGATTTTTGTTAATCCACTATATTATCAATTTTTAGTGTAAATGATTGATGAATTTTGTTATTCCAGCCTGCGCGGGAATGACGGGATATGCGTATTTGGGATTTGAACGGATGGTTATTAAAGGTTGTCTGAAAACTGGGCAATCGGGTTTCAGACGACCTTTGGTGTTTATACGAGCTGTTCGCCCCAGTGTAATTTTTGGCGCAGGGTTCGGAAGTATTGGTAGTCGGTGGGATGGAGGATGCGCAGGGGGTTGTGGTAGCGGCGGATGATGATGCGGTCGAGGTTTTGTACGTCGATGAAGGATTGTCCGTCGAAATGGACGCGGGCGTCGCCGCTTTGGGTAACGAGGATTTCGATTTCGGAGGTGTCGGGGATGGCGATGGGGCGGTTGGTCATGGATTGGGGGCAGATGGGCACGAGGGTGAAGGCGTGCAAGCCTGCCTGCATGATGGGGCCGCCTGCGGCAAGGGAGTAGGCGGTGGAGCCGGTGGGAGTGGAGACGATGAGGCCGTCGGATCGTTGGGTATAGACGAATTCTTGGTTGATGAAGACTTCGAACTCTATCATCTGACCTGCGCCGCCGCGCGAGAGGACGGCGTCGTTGAGGGCGAGGGCGCGGTGAATGGTTTCGCCGTCGCGGACGAGGGTGGCTTCGATGAGGATGCGCTCTTCGGGCAGGTATTTGCCTTCGAGGACGGGCAGCAGCTCTTCGGTCATGTTTTCGCGGGGGATTTGGGTGAGGAAGCCTAAATGCCCTTGGTTGATGCCGATAACGGGTACGGCGCGGGGGGCAATTTCGCGGGCGACTGAGAGGAATGTGCCGTCGCCGCCGAGGACGATGACGAGGTCGCAGTGTTTGCCCAAGTCGGATTTGCTGACGATGTGGCAGCCGACGGTATCTTGAACATAGATGCAGCGTTCTTCTATGCCGATTTCGTCCAGATAGACGGTGAGGCCGTGTCCCTGCAGGAAGTGGATGAGGGTGTGGGCGGTGTTTTGGATTTCGGGGGTATTGGGGCGGGTTACGATACCGATGTTGTGAAACGGGCTGTTCATAGGCATGGGTCGTCTGAAAATTAGTCTATCCAGATGTCGCGTTCGAGCCGGTCGAGGCGTTCGTTGAGGCGGGCGACGTCGTCGCGCAGTTTGTCCACTTCTTCCATCCAGGCGGACAGGGTGGCGGCGTCGATAACGGGGGATTCGGGTTCGCGGGAAAAGTCGCTGATTTGCTCGGCTATGCTTTGTCCGATTTTTTTGACGGTTTGCCCGATGTTTGCGGCGCGTTCGCTGATGCTGCCTGCGAGTGAGTCGCCGAAGATGCGGGTGAGGTCGTCTGAAGCGTAGTAGCGCAGGCTGCCGAGTATGGGCAGGACGGTCATGCCGAGCATGAGGTCGCCTTCGAGGCTGATGTCGCCGACGCCGGGTTCTTGTCCGGTCAGGATTTTGCGGATGGCGCTTTGGTGGAAGGTGATGAGGGTGTCGGCGGGTTGGTCGGCGGTTTCGAGGAAGCCGTCGTGATTGATGTGTCCGGTCAGTCCGAATCCGGCGAGATTGAGGCTCAGGGTTTTGCCTGACAAGCGGGACAGGTCTTGTTGATGTTCCGGATTTTGCTGTATCAGGTGGTTGATAACGGGAAATAGGGCGGACATAGGGTGTTCTCGATACTTTCGGGCTTGGGGTTGTTAAGTAAGACTGTGTTTTTTGGTTTTGGTTTTGCCGCTGCCGAAAGGTCGTCTGAAACGGTTGCGGAGCGCCAATTTTACAGGCTTAATCCGTCGGCGGAAACGGTATTTACAATTTTGCCGCCGCCGGTGCCGTCGGGCGCGAAATCGGGCGGCGGGAGACCGAGTTTGGCGGCTTCGGCGGTGTAGAAATCGCGGCGGGTCGGGTGGCGCGGTTCGACGATGTTGCGGATGCGTCTGCCGTTTGGATGGAGGGTCGTCTGAAACAGGGTTTCGACGGCGATGTCGCGGTGGACGATATTGACGGGCCGGTTGCCGCCTTGGATGTTTTGTTTTTGAACGAGGCGGCTGACGGGGTGGCGTTCGGTGCAATAAAGCCCGCCCAGACGCAGGATGTCGATGTTCGGCACGCCGCTGTCGAGCAGGTATTGTTCGGCAGCAAGGATTTGGCGGGCGGACTCGGTTTGCGGATCGGGTGCGGAAGTTTCGTCGCATTCGCGCGCTTTATCGCCGTAAACACTGGTGCTGCTCGTGAAAATCAGATGTTGCACGTTGCACGCTCGGGCAAGTTCTGCCCATTGTTTGACGGTGTCGGCGTAATGCGTCAGCGAGGATGGCGGCAAGAGGCAGAACCAAACGGGTTTGTCGGCGTGTTGCCGCCAAAAGCTTGTATCGTGGGCAAGGTTCGCGCTTTGAAACATGTCGTCTTGATTGAGGTCGAGGGTGTCGAGGTGTATGGGCAGATTGATATCGTCCGAAGTCAGGCTGCGTTTGATAGCGGCAACGCGGCTGCCGTGTTCGTAAAGTTTCTGCGCCAAAGGACGGCCGAGATAGCCTAGGCCTAAGATAGATGCGTCGGGGGAAGTATTCATGATGTTGATGGTTCAGATGTAGTCTTTTACGTTCGGGCTTCTGCCGAACACGGCTTCGTGCGATTGGCGGATACAGAGCCGGTTGAACATGACGCGTTGGGTTTGGTCGTCGTCGATAATCTTCACTTTGCCTTGCAGTTTCGGCGCGTCATGATGGAAAGTATTTTTAAAATCGTGCCAGCGTGCGGCTTGCAGGTGGACGACGGCAAACATATCGTGGGAAATATTGACGCCGATGCTGATGAGTTCGGACGATGCCTGAAGGCAGAAACCGCTGTCGCCGAAGAGGCACAGCCCTGTATCGTCGGGATAGCGGAACAGCTCGATTTTCACGGCTTGAGGTTCGGCAAAAACGGCGCAGAACAACCGCTCAAACAGCGACGGTTGCGAAACGCCTTCGCTCAACATGCCATACAGCCCTGAGAGCCAGTTGACATAGCCGAGAAAGGAAAAATGGAAATCCTGCATGATGGATTCGATGCGTTTCGGGTCGCGGCGGCTGATGAGGCTGACGAACTCGAATCCCGCTTCGGGGAGCCGTGAGCGCAGGACTTGAAGCAGGCGGTAGGCAAACGGGTTTTGATGGTTGCGGGGATTGCGCAAAATGCCGAGGAATTTGAGCCGCAGCACGCGCCACAGCGCGTCAGGAACTTTGACTGAATCGGTTTTATCCAAACCCGCTTTGCTTGTTTTGGCGAAACTCGCTTCGCTCGTTTTCAGACAACATCCGGGCAGCGTGCGCAGGTGTTCGCAGGCATCTTCGTAGCCGCTTTCGTGGCGGTTGAACCAGCTTTCGAGGTTGTATTGGTTGCCGGTGTTTTCAACGAAAGTCAGCGTGTAGAGGTTTTTTGCCGCCAGATTGCCGATGATGTTGACGCTTGCCGCTTCAGGCGGGGCGGCCGGTTTGGCGGCGTGTTTGCGTTTTTTCCTTTCATCATGCGGCTGATGGGGATGAGTGCCAAACAAGGATAGGGGTAGCCGGTAAACATTTTGGTTTTGTGGGCTGACTTGGGGATTGTGCGCATGCTGCCGTTGCTCGGTTTGGGCGATATAGTGGTGTTCCTTGGTCGGATTCGCCGTCAAAAGCGCATAGGGCTTGCTGCTGCCTTCGGGGAGCGGCTGGTCGCCTAGGATGAAAACTTGTCGGGTCATGGCTTGGGAAAGGTCGTCTGAATGTACCGATTATAGTTTATCGGGGCAGAGGTATTCAAAATCCCTGCAATAGATTGGAACGCAGGTTTTATAGCCGATTGAAATAAAAGGGCTGTCATTCCCGTCCGTGTTTATTCAGGGACGGGAGAAGGCATTAATTGTTTTGGTTTGAATTGGCTGGATTGAGTTTTCAGACGACCTAAAACCGGTTTTTCAATTCCCGCAGCGCCGCGAACACTTCCAAACCGTTGTTCAATCGCTTCCCTGCCAATTCCTCAACCCGTTCGCGGACTTGGGGCAAATCGACCCGTAAAAACGGATTGATTTTGCGTTCATGCGCAAGGGTTACGGGCAGGGTCGGCGTATCTTCCGCCGCGCGCAAAGCCGCTTGAATATCGGGATTTTCCGGTTCGATAAATTCGGCGAAACGCAGATTAGAGGCGGTGTATTCGTGCGCGGGATAAAACAGCGTGTCTTCGGGCAACTGATTGAATCTTTGGAAACTGTCGTACAACTCTTCTATCGTTCCCGTAAACACCCTGCCGCAGCCGGCGGAGAATAAGGTATCGCCGCAGAAAACGTGCAGACCTTCGGCGTTTTCCAAAAGATAGCTGACGTGGCGGTCGGTATGGCCGGGCGTCGCCCACACGGTAACCAGCCCGTCGCCGAAGGGAAACTGCGTACCTGCCGTTACCGTATGCGTTGCCACATCGATATCCGCCTCGCCGTACACAGGCGATTCCATAAAGCCGTTTTTGAGGGATTGGACCCCGCCGATGTGGTCGTAATGCAGATGGGTAACCCACGTTTGCGCCAGCATCAGGCGGTTGCGGACGAGGAATATTAAAACGGGCGTGGCATCGGACGGATCGACGCAGGCGGCGTGGTTGCCATCTTGAATCATCCAAATGTAGTTGTCGTTTAGGGCTTGGACGGGTGTAATTTTCATGATGTGGTTTTCTGACTTGGAAATAGCAGATTTTAGCTGATGATGAAAAGGTCGTCTGAAAATCTTGAACAAGTTTTCAGACGACCTTTTATATGAACGGAGAAGAATGCGGCAGCAGGTTCGGATTATTTTTGGTCTATGTGTTCATATCCGGGGCAATCTGCATTGCTTGCCCAAAAGATACCGTCGCTGTCGAGATAGACGGAGCAGGCCTCTTTGCTTTTGTATCCGTCATTCGGCTTGGCTTCGAGCAGGAAGCCCGAAGCGGACGGATTCTCTTTCCCTTTTTGGGTGTTTTGATAGTTGAAAAACTGGATGGTGAAGTATTCGTTTTGAACCAAGTCTGTTACCGGGAAATTCTCAAACGTACGGTTTTGTGCGTAGAAGCGTTCGAGATTATGGGCATTGATCAGCAGCTCGGAACGGACGTTCTCCAAACGGCTTTTACGGATAAAGCGTTCGTAGGACGGATAGGCAAGGGTGGCAAGGATGGCGAGGATGACGATGACGATGAGCAGCTCGACAAGCGTGAAGCCTTTTTGTAATGTGTTTTTCATGATATGTCGTAATTTTTATTGTATGGGCGGGAATTCAGACTGTAATTATAGTTCTTTTCTCCCATTTTGAATGTTTGGATAAATTTCAGGATTGGGAAAATATGTAAATGCGTTGCAATATCTTGGAAATGGTTTTTTATAAAATGATTATAAAACAATTCATTATGATTTTATTTGATTTGCCGTTGACTTGGCTGGAGTAAAGGCTTGCAGTAAAATCCGCCCGTTTTCAGCGTTTTCGGCGCGTTTTCGGCGGATAAGTGTTGGGATTATGCGACATGAATCGGGTGCCGGATTGAACAGATGAAATGGATGAATCAGAAAGTCAGTTATGGCAAAAATCATTAATAAATGGACGGTTGGAATAACGGTTGCTGCGGTGCTTGGGTTTGCTTCGTGGTCTTATTTCCAGCCCGAACCTCAAACTTCTTACATCACGGAAACGGTCAAACGCGGCGACATCAGCCAGACGGTATCCGCCACGGGCGAGATTTCGCCGTCGAATCTGGTGTCGGTGGGCGCGCAGGCTTCGGGGCAGATTAAGAAGCTGTACGTCAAGCTCGGGCAGCAGGTTAAAAAGGGCGATTTGATTGCGGAAATCAATTCGACCACTCAGGTGAATACGCTGAATACGGAAAAATCCAAGCTGGAAACGTATCAGGCGAAGTTGGTTTCCGCCGAAATCGCGCTGAACAGTGCGGAGAAGAAATACAAGCGCGAGGCGGCTTTGTGGAAGGAAAACGCGACGTCCAAAGAGGATTTGGAAAGCGCGAAGGATGCGCTGGCCGCGGCTAAGGCAAACGTTGCCGAGCTGAAGGCTTCCATCAAGCAAACCAAAATTTCCATCAATACTGCCGAATCGGAATTGGGCTATACCCGCATTACCGCGACGATGGACGGTACGGTGGTGGCGATTCCGGTGGAAGAAGGGCAGACCGTGAATGCGGTGCAGTCCACGCCGACGATTATCCAGTTGGCGAATCTGGATACGATGTTGAACAAAATGCAGATTGCCGAAGGCGATATTACGAAGGTGAAGGCGGGGCAGGATATTTCGTTTACGATTTTGTCCGAACCGGATACGCCGATTAAGGCGAAGCTCGACAGCGTCGATCCGGGCTTGACCACGATGTCGCTGGGCAGCTACACCACCAGCACGGACACGACCTCCAATGCGATTTATTACTACGCCCGCGCTTTGGTGCCTAATCCCGACGGCAAACTTTCCATCGGTATGACGACGCAGAACACGATTGAAATCAACGGCGTGAAAAACGTTTTGCTCGTGCCGACGCTGACGATTAAAAAACACGACGGCAAATCGTTTGTCAGCGTTTTGGGTGCGGACGGTAAAGCTTCGGAACGCGAGATTACGGTCGGTCTGAAAGACAGTATGAACACCGAAGTGAAAAGCGGTTTGAAAGAAGGCGACAAGGTGGTGATGTCGGAAATGAGCGCGGCGGAGCAGGCTGAAGCGGCGCAACGCGCCATGCAGGGCGGTCCGCCGAGATAAATAGGCAACAGGTCGTCTGAAAGTTTTGTTTCTGAGCAAAATCCCCCTTTCAGACGACCTTTCCATTCCATACATCATTATCGGTCGGAAACACTTATGAGCTTAATCGAATGTAAAAACATCAACCGCTACTTCGGCAGCGGCGCGAACCGCGTTCATGTTTTGAAAGATGTCAGCCTGTCGATAGAGAAGGGCGATTTCGTCGCCATCATCGGGCAGTCCGGTTCGGGCAAATCCACGCTGATGAACATCCTCGGCTGCTTGGATAGCGCGACTTCGGGTTCGTATCAAATCGACGGCATCGAAACCGCCAAAATGGAGCCGGACGAATTGGCGGCATTGCGGCGCGAACGCTTCGGCTTTATTTTCCAACGCTACAACCTTTTGGGTTCACTGACGGCGCGGGACAACGTCGCCCTGCCTGCCGTGTATATGGGTATGGGCGGCAAAGAGCGTTCCACGCGTGCGGAAAAGCTGTTGCAGGATTTGGGTTTGGAAGGCAAAGAAGGCAACAAGCCCAGCGAACTTTCCGGCGGTCAGCAGCAACGCGTCTCCATCGCCCGCGCCCTGATGAACGGCGGCGAAATCATCTTCGCCGACGAACCGACCGGCGCGCTCGATACCGCCAGCGGCAAAAACGTAATCGAAATCATCCAAAAGCTGCATAAAGAAGGGCATACCGTGATTATGGTTACACACGATCCCGGTATCGCCGCCATCGCCAACCGCATCATCGAAATCCGCGACGGCGAAATCATTTCCGACAGTTCAAAAAATCCCGAAATCCCCGAAAGCAAAATAGAACGCATCAAAGAAAAATCTTCGTGGTTGTTTTATTACGACCAATTCGTCGAGGCCTTCAAAATGTCGGTGCAGGCGATTATGGCGCACAAAATGCGTTCGCTCCTGACCATGCTCGGCATCATCATCGGTATCGCCTCGGTCGTGTCCGTTGTCGCTTTGGGCAACGGTTCTGAGAAAAAAATCCTCGCAGACATCAGCGCGATGGGGACGAACACCATCAGCATCTTCCCCGGGCGCGGCTTCGGCGACAGACGCAGCGGCAGGATTAAAACCCTGACCATTGACGACGCCAAAGTCATCGCCAAACAAAGCTACGTCGCTTCCGCCACCCCGCAAACCAATTCTAGCGGCACGCTGACCTACCGCAACACCGATTTATCCGCCTCGCTTTACGGCGTGGGCGAACAATATTTCGACGTGCGCGGACTGAAGCTGGAATCAGGCCGCCTGTTTGACGAGGGCGATGTAAAAGAAGACGCGCAAGTCGTCGTGATCGACCAAAACACCAAAGAAAAACTCTTTGGCACAGACGTCAATCCCTTGGGCAAAACCGTCCTCTTCAACAAACGCCCGCTGACCGTCATCGGCGTGATGCAAAAAGAAGAAAACTCCTTCGGCAACGCCGACGTATTGATGCTTTGGTCGCCCTATACGACCGTGATGCACCAAATCACCGGCGAGAGCCACACCAACTCGATTACCGTCAAAATCAAAGACGACGCCAATACCCAAGTCGCCGAAAAAGGACTGACCGAGCTGCTCAAAACGCGGCACGGTACGGAAGACTTTTTCATGAACAACAGCGACAGCATCAAGCAGATGGTTGAAAGCACCACCGGCACCATGAAGCTGCTGATTTCCTCCATCGCCTTGATTTCGTTGGTGGTCGGCGGTATTGGCGTGATGAACATCATGCTGGTGTCCGTAACCGAGCGTACCAAAGAAATCGGCGTGCGCATGGCGATCGGCGCGCGGCGCAACAACATCCTGCAACAATTCCTGATTGAAGCGGTCTTAATCTGTATCATCGGCGGCTTGGTCGGAGTAGGGCTGTCCACTGCCATCAGCCTCGTGTTCAACCAATTCGTTACCGAATTTCCGATGGAAATTTCCATCGGTTCCGTCATCGGCGCGGTTGTCTGTTCCACCGCCATCGGCGTAGCGTTCGGTTTTATGCCCGCCAACAAAGCCTCCAAGCTCAATCCGATTGATGCCTTGTCTAAGGATTAAGTTTTCAGACGACCTCCAAACCCCAAAGGTCGTCTGAAAACCCCGTTTGGCTATTGTTATCACAATGAATATATAGTGGATTAACTAAATCAGGACAAGGC
>NZ_KV814948.1:25786-38662 GCF_001814135.1 Neisseria sp. HMSC067H09
ACGCCGTACCGGTTTAAAGTTAATCCACTATACACACACCGAGGAAAACCGAATGATTACCCTGCATGTATTGGCACAGTCCCGCGCCCTGCGCATCGTCTGGCTGCTCGAACTCATCGGCACACCGTATCAAATCAAAACCTACACGCGCCATCCCGAAACCCTGCTCGCACCTGACGAACTCAAAGCCGTTCACCCGCTGGGCAAGTCCCCCGTTATCGACGATGACGGATTCGTACTCAACGAAAGCGGCGCGATTACCGACTACCTGATTCAAACCTACAGCGGCGGACGCTTCATGCCCGAACGCGACAGCCAAGATTACTGGCATTACCAA
This sequence comes from Neisseria sp. HMSC067H09, assembly GCF_001814135.1. Taxonomy (NCBI): domain Bacteria; kingdom Pseudomonadati; phylum Pseudomonadota; class Betaproteobacteria; order Neisseriales; family Neisseriaceae; genus Neisseria; species Neisseria sp. HMSC067H09. The sequence goes on from NZ_KV814948.1 coordinate 26,124, forward strand.
CGCTGGCTGCACTATGCCGAAGGTTCGCTGATGCCCTTGCTTTTGCTCGGTCTGGTGTTCCGCAAAATAGAAAACGCCCCCATGCCGTTTTTCATCAAACCCGTCGCACGCAAAATCAGCGGCAACGTCAAAAACGGCTTTATCGAACCACAAGCCGCCCTGCATCTTGCCTATGTCGAAAACGAATTAAACGGCAAAGACTGGCTGGTCGACAACCGGCTCAGCGGCGCCGACATCATGATGAGTTACCCGCTGCAAGCCGCCGCCGACCGCTTCGGATTGGCGGACTATCCCAACATCCGCGCCTATTTGCAGCGCATCGAAAACGACCCCGCCTATCAAACGGCGGTAGAGAAAGCAGGCGGCCCGTTGCTGCGTTTGGATAAATAAGGTCGTCTGAAAACAGCAAAAGTCGGGTCTGGCTGCCCGACGAGATACCGAATACACAGTTCACACAATACATTGCGAAAACAGACCGAAGATCGTCCGAACCCACAACATATAGTGGATTAACTAAATCAGGACAAGGCGACGAAGCCATGGACAGTACAGATAGTACGGAACCGATTCAATTGGTGCTTCAGCACCTTAGAGAATCGTTCTCTTTGAGCTAAAGCGAGGTAACGCCGTACTGGTTTAAAGTTAATCCACTATATTTCAGACGACCCCTCCCGAAACAGGCATTTCAAGCCTTCAATACAAGGAAACCTATGGACGTTTACGCAACATACACAGCCCATCCGCAAAGCGGCATCGAACAAATCAAAGCCTCCGCCGGCACGCCAGCCGCCGTATCCGAATGCAGCGCAGGCAAACTATGGGACGCGCTGCATTTCGTCCTGACCGGCAAAGGCTCGGACGATGCCGACGCGGCAAACCCGTTGAGCAAAGCTATGATTGGTAACATCCTGCGGCAGGACGAAGAAGCAGGCGAACACATCGGCTGGATCGACGATACTGAAATTGCCGAAGTAGCCCAAGCCCTGAACCAAGCCGATTTCGCCGCGCTGCTCGACGGCAAAACCGCAGCAGATTTTCAAAACAACCAAATCTACCCCGATATTTGGGGCGATGAAAAAGCCTTTGCCGAAACCCGCACGGAATTGGCGCAGCGGTTTAAAGAACTCGCCGCGTTCTACCAAGCCGCCGCCGAACAGCATTGCGGCGTCGTGGTCAGGATTTCATGATTTCAGACGACCTTTTTGAATGGGAAAAGGTCGTCTGAAAAACGGATTCAACGGTGAAAAGTACATGAATAATTGATTTAATTGAATTTTATTGAAATGAGTAATACGAATTACGTTTGTTTTTCCTGCCGCACCGCCGTGCGCCGTCCGAAACGCTATTTCCGCCCCCAAGACAGCAGTTCGCCCCGTTGTTCGCAGTGTTCCAAACCATGTGTGGAGCTGTCGGATAGAATTCCGCTTCCGTCGAAGCATAAAACCAAAGCATGGCAGAAATTGCAGCAGGATTTGTGGCGGCAACAGTTACAAATATTGGAGATGCAGCAACGCTCCTGAGTCAGGTATAAACATGAACTCGAACACGAAGCCGATCGGTTGGAGCGTAAACTGCAAGAGCCGATGCATCCGCAAACTGCCAAACAGTTAAAACGTCTTCTGAAAAATTGTTTGAAGAACTTAGAACAAGTCAAATGACCGAGCAAGAACTGGTGCGCCGTTTCCATCAGGCTTTAACCGATATTTCCACCCTTGCGGAAGCCATTGGCGAACTGCATTGGAAAAGGGCTTTTTTTGATAAGGCGGCGCGGACGCTCGAAAACGAATCCATGCCTTTTGAAGAACGGTTGCAGCTTGCCTGCGAACAAAGCCACGTTTTCGGCGGCATGGGTTCTTGGAATGACTCCCCGCCGTTCTCCGCCCACGAACACGGCTTGTCTGATGAATTTGAAAAGACCACTTCGGCTTTGTATGAAATACGTTCGACGGCAATGGCGCATTTAAGGCGGAAGAGCGTGAAGTAGCGTGGGCTTCGCCCACGAAAACAAGTTCATACATCCGGTTGCAGGTTTTCAGACGACCTCCAAACCAAAGGCTAAAACATGAGTCCCGACAAAGTACGACGAAGCAAGCTGAACACACTGACCGACCTGCCCAATGTCGGCAAAGCCGTGGCGGAGGATTTGGCTTTGCTCGGCATCACGCAGCCGCAGGATTTGGCGGGGCAGGACGCTTACGAAATGTACGACCGCCTGTGCAGCCTGACCGCAACCCGACACGATCCCTGCATGATTGATATTTTTCTGTCGCTGGTTGATTTTATGCAGGGGAACGAACCGAAGCCGTGGTGGCATTTTACGGAACAGCGAAAAGCGTTTTTAGCCGATAAATAAACGCAGCCGATGAGATTGTTCAGACGACCTCGCTACCTTTTAGGTCGTCTGAAACCTTAAACCGAAAGATACGATATGCAGAAAAAACCTTTTTTTCAGACGGCATTATCCCTGTCGCTCGCCCTTGCCTTAAGCGCGTGTGCCGTCCACAGCACCGACCAAAACCTCACGCTCGAATCGACGGGGCAGGTGATGAGCGCGGCGGAGGCTGCCGAACGCTACGACGTGAACGGCAACTGGTGGGAAATCTACCAAAGCCCGCAGCTAAACGCCCTGATGGCACAGGCTTTGGAAAACAATATCGATTTGAAACAGGCTGCCATCAGCGTCAATAAAGCCCTGTATCAGGCGAATATTTTGGGGGCGGATTTGGTGCCGTCGTTCAGCGGCTCGGTGGGCGCGTCCACATCCAAAAACCTGAAAACCGGCAGCCACGGCAACACCTTCAGCAGCCAGCTCGGCTTGAGCTACGAATTGGATTTGTGGCGCAAACTCAGTGCCACCGCCGACGCGCAAGTCTGGGAATACCAAGCCACGCGGCAGGATATGGCAAACACGCGCCTGACTTTGATCAACAATGTCGCCGACGCCTATTTCAATATTGCCTATCTCAACGAAGCCATTGAATTGGCGCAGAAATCCCTCAAGCAATATCAGGAAATCAACCGCATTGCCGATGCCAAGTTCCGCTACGGCAGAGCCGATTCCAGCCAGCCGACGCAGGCGAAACAATCGCTGTTGAGCGCGCAAAACAACCTGATTTCCCTGAAAAACAGCCTTGACACGCAAAAACAGGTTTTACGCAACCTGCTCAACCTCAAGCCGAACGAAGCCATCGCTGCCGACCCCGCGCAATACCGCCTGCCGTCCGTCAAAGGCGTGAACCTCGACGTACCGATTACCGTGTTGGCGAACCGCCCCGACCTGCGCGCCGCCGAATACCGCCTGCAATCCTCGCTCCAATCCGTCGAAGCGCAAAAACGCAGTTGGTATCCCTCGATTACATTGGGCGCGAGCTTGAGCACGTCGTCTGAAAAAGCCAAAAGCGCGTTCAATATCCCACTACTGGGCGGCTCCGCCACCATCAACCTGCCGTTCCTCAACTGGCAGACCATGAAGTGGAAAGACAAAACCGCCCAAGCCAATTTCGACAGCGCCAAACTCGACTTTGAAAAAGCCCTGACCACCGCGCTGAACGAAGTCAGCACCAACTACCTCGCCTACCAAAACGCCCAAGCCGCGCTTAACAATCAAGAGCAGCGTTACGCCTTGGACAAGAAAAACAGCCGCTACTACCAAGTGCGCTACCAACACGGCAAAAACGAGCTGAAAGACTGGCTGGAAGCGCTGAACACGGAATACAGCTCCGCCCAAAACGTACTGAACCAGCGGTACGAAACGCTGAAATACGAAAACATGGTGTATAAAGCGATGGCGGGCCGTTATACGCCGAAGTAGGAATGAGCAATTTCAAAATGCCGCCTGAAAAATCAGACGGCATTTTTAATTTTGTTAATCAAATTCATCGAAGATGATGTAGCCGGTTCTTTATTTGACTGACCTGATGTACAAGAAATACTTACTTTAAAACCACGGCAAATGGCTAATTACGGCGGATTTAAGCATTGGTTCTTTCTGATTTTTCCGCACACCGCAAAGAGCAGCAGTATCAGTAGTTTTGTTGGTGCTTTTTTGAGGCATTGTGCCATGCACCAACAAAAGCACCGACATTTTTATGCCGATTCGGGTAGATTTGTGTAAACGGGAAAAGACGAGAAACGGGGAACAATAAAATGTAATACTGAATAAAATTATTTATATACAAATGGTTGTATATAAAAGTAGGGCGGAGATACAAGCAAGCAGCGGGCGTTTTCGGCGGCTTGGCAGGCTTCTACCAGTGATGTGGTCGGATATTTGCCGATAGTAAATGTTTTCTCTTTGCCGTCTATACGGTATTTCAAGCGGAAAACTTTCCCGCCTGCTGGGGTAACTTCAAGATACAATCCGCCGCCGTCAAACAGCTTGGTCTTTTTCCCTGTTTCGGCGGGCTTGGCATTTTTGATTTGTCGGTCATTCAGCGGCATGGTTGGGGTATGTTTTAGGGGGCATTTTCAGATATCCCGAATCATACCCCCTGATTTTGGTTGATTCAATTAGATTAAATTAGACGGCGTTATGTAGCCAAAAAGAAAACAACGGGATATAAAGAAGCCTGAAACCCTTGCATTTACAAGGATTGGTTAATGGCGTTAGACGGGATTAAATGAAAAAAACGCTTAGAATTTCTAAGCGTTTTTGTATGTTGGTGCGGACGGAGAGACTCGAACTCTCACACCTCTCGGCGCCAGAACCTAAATCTGGTGCGTCTACCAATTTCGCCACGTCCGCGTGATGAAACTCGGGATTATACACAAAGTATCCTGCTCTGCAAACAACCTTTGGCTTGAAATTGCTTTATTCCGACCGATATAATGGCAGGTCGGTTATCTGCCGGAACACACTAATATCAAAGAGGAACATCATGCCTGTTTTACTGATTCAGGATTTTTTACAGACACAGGGTTTGAAGCTGTCTTCAGACGACCTCCGTATTGCTTATCTGACCGCGAAGACGGTGATGGATATGGGCAATGCTTCGATTGACCGCTCGGTTTTGTGGCGTGAGGAAGACGGTTGGAAGCTGGCAGACCATATTGAAGAAACACCGGAAAATGAAGTTTTGCTCAAACAGGTTTTCATGGCTCTGGATTCGGTATTCAGTCGCGCAAAAGCTGTCAAAAGCGCGGCGGTTTACATTCACATTCCTGGCGAACCGCATGCAAGGTTGGTTCGTATCGCGGCACAAGGCGAGCCTTTGGAAAATCTGTTGGCTATTCATGAAGAAAACGGTACGGTTTACCTTGCCTGCCGTACGGCGCAAAGCGGTTGGATGAATATTGCCAACGATATAGCTTATTGGCTTTCGCTGGACGAAATCCAAGGCAGCCGGAACGAGGGCAGCGGAAGCCAGTTGTCCATCCCTGTGGCAACGCAAAACGGCACGGTTTTGGGCGTGGTTCACGTTGAATTTGCCGATAAAGATCAAGCCGATGACGCAGCCCAAACAGATTGGTCGGCGCTGGCGTTGGCACTTGCCGAGCCGCTGAAAGCATTGGCAGGCATCGAAGACAAGGAAGAAGAACATGAATAACACCTTGAAATTCATCGCCTCCTGCCGCCTGCCGACCGAATGGGGCGACTTCACTATGCACGGTTTTGAAGAACCGAGCGGACAAGAACATATTGCTTTGACGATGGGCGATTTTTCAGACGACCTCCCCGTTCTGACCCGCATCCACTCCGAATGTTTGACCGGGGATGCCCTGTTTTCCAAAAAATGCGACTGCGGCCCGCAGCTTGAAGCGGCGATGAAGGCGGTTCAACAAGAAGGGCGCGGTGTGATCGTTTATTTGCGTCAAGAAGGGCGCGGCATCGGTTTGATCAACAAAATCCGTGCCTATAAGCTTCAAGACGAGGGGATGGATACGGTCGAAGCCAACCTCGCGCTCGGACTGCCCGTTGACGCACGCGACTTTACGCTTGCCAAGCAAATTTACGACCATCTGAATATCTGTGCTGTCAAGCTGTTGACCAACAATCCTGAAAAAATTCAGACGTTGAAAGATGCAGGCATCAATGTCGTCGAACGTATTCCGCTCCATGTCGGCGAGAATGCGGAAAACGAACGTTATCTGCACACCAAAGCGGACAAATTGGGACATATGATTTTTGATTGAGGGCAGGTGGGCGTATTTCCCGCCTTTTTTCGTTTTCAGACGACCTTTTCCCAATCCGTATCGCGATATTGTTATAATCCGAGCTGTCCGGACAACCACCGATTTATATCCATATGAACACCTTCATCCTCCACGACACACGTCCTTATCCGCAGACTCCGGTTAAAAACCATTTACTGGTAAACGCCTCCCTGCTCGCACACGGCACGACCGCCGCGACCCGCAAGATTGCTGTGGGGCAGCTGCAAACCGAAATCCGCAGCCAGCTTCATCAAAACTACTACGTCAACTTGTCCGTCGCCATGACCATGGCGCCCGATGTAGAGACTTACAACGCGCTGATGCAGAGCATCAACCAAGTGTTATCCGCCGAAAACGAAGACGAAGCCCAATGGTTTGCCCTGCCCGTCGTCATCGTCGCCGGCTGCAAACAGGAGCGATCGCTGCCCCTGACGCTGCCTACCGAAGCACTGACCGCCTGCCTGTCCAACTATCCCCACTTGCGCGCTTTAACGCAAAACACCCAATGGCTGCCCTTCCTCGCCCATTCAGACGACCTAAGCGGCATCACGCCCGAACAGTGGTGGAACGCGAAACAAAACAGCGAATCCGCCGCTGCGTTCCTGCAAACCTTTGAAGATAAACCGCTGATCTGCCCCGAAGGACAGTCTGTCCACGTCGTTTACGCGCTGGGCTACGGCGACAAAAACCTGCAAACCGCCTTGGGTGTCAACCTGCAACAGGCAGGCCTGCCGCTGATGCAGGTTTGGCAGGAAAGCCTTGCCGCCGCCGGCGTTACCATCTTCACCAATCCGCTGTCTCCGAACACCCCGCTCCAAGCCCTGACCGACGGCAGCCACACCCGTCAGCGCATGGCGATGGACGTGTTCGCCACCAACGCCATCCGCGCCATCCGTATGCAGAGTCCGCGCGTCGGCGTCGTCATTGCCGCAAGGGCGGGCGGGCAGATTCTGTTCGGTTTCAACGCGACCGACAGCGCGTTTGAAGTCGTCCCGCAAGTGTTCGTGTGGAACCTTTCGTCTTCCGACAACATCGCCGTCATCCAACACAACTTCCTCGACCTGATGGCGGAATGCCGCGTCGAGCATATCCGCATCCTGCACGACGTTTTGCCGGAAAATGCCGACCTGCCGACCTATGCGCAATCCCTGTCCCTGGACGGACACAACCCATTCTTCTCCGAACACGCCTAAACCGCCTATGAAAAACCATTCCGTACTCTTCGTCTGCCTCGGCAACATCTGCCGCTCCCCCATGGCGGAATACGTCCTGCGCCACCGCGCCCGCGAAGCAGGCGTAGCCCACCGCGTCCGCACCGACAGCGCTGGCACATCCGGCTGGCACGACGGCGAAAACATACACCAAGGCACGCGCAAAATCCTCGCCGCCCACGGCATCGACCATCAAGGTTTTACCAGCAGCAAAGTGCGTTCCGAAGATTTCGATGAATTCGACTTCATCATCGCCATGGACGACAACAACCTTGCCGAACTGGAAAAAATGTTCGGCAAACACCCCGACAAAATCTTCAAACTCACCGACCTCATCCCCGAAAGCGGGTACCGCCACGTCCCCGACCCGTGGTACACCGGCGACTTTGACGAAACCTTCAGGCTTGTGGACGCAGGCAGCGTCGCGCTGCTGAAAAAGCTGGGCTTGGTTTGAATCGGTTGACACAACATTTAAAGTTGAACGCAATGCAGTAAAAAAGGTCGTCTGAAACCTCAAATTTGGGTTTCAGACGACCTTTTGTTGAAGAGATGGCCGGGGTAGGGCGGCTGAATGAGAAATAAACACCGCCTTAGCGCGCGAAAAAGCGACGCCCTCAACCACCGCGGGCAAAGCCCACGCTACTTTATCCGGTTCATTCAAGGGCTTTCCAAGCAAAGCAAATGTTCTGTAAACCGAATCTTAGGTTTCAGACGATCTTTTCAAAAAGCAACAATTCTTACTCTTGTCGAACAAAAAAGCCGGGGTAGGGCGGCTGAATGAGAAATAAACCCCGGCGTAGCGCGGGTTCTACCCGCGAAAAAGCGATGCCTCCAAACCACCACGGGCAAAGCCCACGCTACACAACGCTACTTCGCCCGCCCATTGCCATACATCAAAAGGTCGTCTGAAAAAAGCCGTTTCCCGCGTTTCAGACGACCCCGCCGCCGCGAAAAGCGTATACTTTTCCTTATCGCAACCAAGGAGCCGAATCATGAAAATCCTGCCCGTCCTGACCGCCGCGCTGCTCTTGTGTTCCTGCGCCGCCGACCGTGAAACCGAAGCCCTAAAAAACAGCCTGTCCGAAGCGCAAACCGCCGTGCGCCTTTCCGCCGAAAACACCAAACGGCTGGAAGACACTTATTCCGACATCTACTTCCACCTCGACAGCCTGACCGTCGAAAGCTTCAAAAAACGCGTCGCCAACGGAGACACCGTTTACGCCTACATCGGCCGCCCGAGCTGCGGCGACTGCAACGCCTTCGAGCCCATGTTCAAACGCTACATCGCCAGCCGCAACCTGAACGGCAAAATCTACTTCGTCAACGTCCACCGCCTGCACCAAGACAAAGAAGCATGGACCGCGTTCCGCCAACAATACAAACTCGGTGGCACGCCCGTCCTCGCGAAATACAGTAAAGGCAAACAAGTCAACAAACTCGATTTGGAAGAAAACGGCGGCAAAATCAGCGCCGAAGACTTGGAGAAATGGCTGGACGCAAACGGCTTGCGATAAGCTGCCCGTTTGAGATTGCACCGTTTGAGGGTTAGAGGTTTTGCGGAAGGATGAAGAGAGGTCGTCTGAAAACAGGATTTTGGTTTCAGACGACCTTTTAGGAATAGACCATGGTTAAAGTTGCATTTCTTTTAACCAGAAAGGGCAAACTATTTCCTTCCCCATCTCATCTAAGATTATCATTCCTTTTTCATTACAAAATTGCTGCATAACATTTATTTGTTCATTCTTTGTCAATGCCTCCCATACCAAATCATTTTTCATCCATTTTGGATAAAAAGCTTCAATAAAATCAGTTTCGTTAATTTGGGCATACGCAAGCATTTTACTTTTCTTGAGTGTTTCCCATTCAAATCCAGATCCGCTTAGATTAACAGATTTAAAATTTGCTCCATCTAATTTTATGTTAAGCAAAAGAGAATCTCTCAAATTAGCAAGACTTAGATCAGCTCCTTGCAGATCGGCTCGAGTCAAATTAGAACCAGATAGATTAACATTTGTTAATTTGGCGTGTTGAAGTTTAGTATCTATCAAATTTGCATCAGATAAATTGGCTGAATCTAGGTCAATTTCCTGCAAATTAGCTTTCTCAAGGTTCGCACTTTGAAGAAAAGCAGAACGCAAATTGGCTTTCTGCAAATTAGCTTCATATAAAATAATTTGTTCTAAATCAGCATTTGAAAAGTTAGTTTCGCGTAAGTCTGCTCCACTTAGATCAGCTTTGGTTAAGTCAACATCATGCAAATCGGCAGCTCGTAAATCAGCATAGCGTAAATTTAAATCTGACCAAACCATTGAACCAATATTGTATCTGATGGAATCTAATTTAATTCCAGCTAAACAAATATAAGGTAAAACGTTCTGGACATATCCTAAATTAAGTTGCTCTTCATCATTCACACTTAGCAACACATTAGTTAAAGCCACTCCCATAGGGCTTTCTGCTTTTCGTTTCAACTCCTCAATAAATTTAGTCCTTTCGTCATCAGATAAATTTTCTTTTTCCAATTTCTTCAAACTATCCTGCTGCATTGCCCGCCAAGCAGACTTCAACAGATTAAATGCAGGTAGGCGGAAACTTTCTCCGTAATCGCCTCGGAAAAACGGCAGCAGGTTGTAGATGGCGGAAATCTGCAAAGCGACTGCTCCTTCCCGTTTGCTGAAGGTATCGAAATCGGCGGTATCTGGTTTTTTGGCATATTCTTCAGATTGTTCCGTCGTTTGTTCTGTAATTTCTGCTCCGTCTTTTGGGCTGCTTCTCTGCGTGGTTTTATTGACTATTTTCATTTCCGGCAAATGCGCGCCGCTGACCCATTCGGACAGTTTTTGAAATTCTTTCAGATTAATGTCTTTACGTTGGTTCTCGATTTGCTGTCGATTATTTTTATCGCGGAAATGCCAAATGGCGAAGGCGACGGGGGAAGAAACAATCAGAATAATAAGATTCCAAGCACCGGAAGAAATGCTCTCACTGTTCCTAATCGCTGCAAAATAGATAATCATAAAAATGATTAGTGAAACAGTTCCTGCCCACAAGACTATTGCCGCATTGCTTTGCTTATCCAACCAAGTTTTTCCCTTGTCTTTTGCTGCTGTGATTTTTTGACGTATTTTCCATTTCACCATTTCTTCGTTCCCTTTATTGAATTTCAAGCCGTATCGCGTCCGGCGGCAACCCGAATTTTATAGTATTGCGTAATGGCAAAAAAGAAAAGGTCGTCTGAAACCAAGCTTTCGGTTTCAGACGACCTCGTTTATTCAATCAACGCAGGCTTGGGGTAACTCAAGTAGCGTGGGCTTTGCCCACGAAATGAATGAAAACACAACTATCCTTCGAATTAACATACGGCAAGTTTCGTGGGCAAAGCCCACGCTACTTGTTGTGCAGCAACGGCAACCTGTCCCTTCCCCCGTCTGGCGGGGGAAGGCTAGGATGGGGATGGCTTTGCGGCTTGAGGCAAAATCAAATTCGTGCAGCCCGTAGAGCCCCCCTCTCCCCAGCCCTCTCCCGCCGGACGGGATAGGGAGCAGGCTGCACGTCGTGGCATAGATTTCTGTCCGGCTACCGTCATTCCCGCGCAGGCGGGAATCTACTTTTAAATCTCTGCAACTGTTTTTCAAACATCTGTTTCTTAGAATTGCTGATGAATTCACGTCGTAGCCTGTCCTCGCGTATGCGGGGGCGGGAATGACGGCGGCGGTGTGTTTGACGTAGTGTGTTCATAAGAAAAGGTCGTCTGAAAACCTTAAAAATCAGGTTTTCAGACGACCTTTTGTCTTGGTTTCTAAATGTTATTTCTTCAATTCCGCCAAAATCTCGTCAACGGTTTTCTTCGCGTCGCCGAAGCACATTACGCTGTTTTCGTTGAAGAACAGCGGGTTTTGTACGCCTGCGTAGCCGGTGTTCATCGAGCGTTTGAAGACGACGACTTCTTTTGCCTTCCACACTTCCAATACGGGCATGCCGGCAATCGGGCTGTTCGGGTCGGTTTGGGCGGCGGGGTTGACGGTGTCGTTCGCGCCGATAACCAGCACTACGTCGGTTTCGGGGAAGTCGTCATTGATTTCGTCCATTTCCAACACGATGTCGTAGGGGACTTTGGCTTCGGCGAGCAGTACGTTCATATGACCGGGCAGGCGGCCGGCGACGGGGTGGATGCCGAAGCGTACTTCGGTGCCGTTTTTACGCAAAAGCTCGGTGATTTCGGCAACGGGGTATTGCGCCTGCGCCACTGCCATGCCGTAGCCCGGGGTGATGATGACGCTGCTTGCGTTGCGCAGCATTTCGGCGACTTCGGCGGGTTTGGCTTCGCGGTATTCGCCGATTTCTTGGCTGCCGGAGGCTGCGGCGGAACCGTCGGTACCGAAGCCGCCTGCAATCACGGAGATGAAGGAGCGGTTCATGGCTTTACACATGATGTAGGACAGAATCGCGCCGCTGGAGCCGACGAGTGCGCCGGTGACGATAAGCAGGTCGTTGGAGAGCATGAAGCCTGCCGCTGCGGCCGCCCAGCCGGAGTAGGAGTTCAGCATGGACACGACCACGGGCATATCCGCGCCGCCGATGGAGGCGACCAAGTGCCAGCCGAATGCGAGCGCGATCAGGGTCATCAGGATGAGGATGAAGCCGCTGCCGTCAACGGATACGAACACCAGCATCAGGATAAAGGATAAAACCAATGCGGCGAGGTTGAGCTTATGTTTGGCGGGCAGTTGCAGTGGCGCGCTGCTGATTTTGCCGTTGAGCTTGCCGAACGCGACCAGCGAGCCGGTAAAGGTTACGGCGCCGATGAAGATGCCCAAATAGACTTCGACCAGATGGATGGTGTGCATATCGTGCGAAACGTTGCCCGGTGCGATATAGCTGTTGAAGCCGACCAAAACGGCTGCCAAACCGACGAAGCTGTGCAGAAGTGCAATCAGCTCGGGCATTTCGGTCATTTCTACTTTTTTGGCTTTGTAGATGCCGATGGCGCCGCCAATCAGCATGGCGATGATGATCCAGCCCAGTCCGTGAGTGTTTTCGGAAAACACGGTAACGAACAAGGCAACCGCCATCCCGGCTACGCCGGAATAACAGCCCTGCTTGGCGGTTTCCTGCTTGGACAGCCCCGCCAGCGAGAAGATGAACAGTATCGCGGCTACGATGTACGCTGCTGTA
>NZ_KV814948.1:38762-41631 GCF_001814135.1 Neisseria sp. HMSC067H09
AACAGTATCGCGGCTACGATGTACGCTGCTGTAACGAGTCCTGAAGACATGGTGATTCTCCAATTATTTGTGAAAGTAACTGTGTTTTTTAATCGGGTCGTCTGAAAAATTGAAATGCGGGTTTTCAGACGAACTAAAAAATTTAATGGCTGCTTCAGATAGAACGTGAGAAGCCTCGTTGTTGTTCTTGTTGAATATTTTGGTTTTCTTGAGCAACAAGCTGTTGTTGCTGCTCTTCTTCTAAAGCCTGTTGGACTCTTTCGTTGAAACTGGCAACTTTATAAGGATTATCGGCCAAAAGTTTTTTTGCATACGAACCGTCGGTATCATTCAATAATCCTTGCAGCATAGCCATAGTTTCTTCGTATTTGGATTCAGGTTTGGGATTCTCTGCAGGTTCTGGCTGTGTTTGCATGGCATATTGGGGATCTTCTTTGAATTCCTCTTCTTCAAGATAACTCAAGTCCTTCAGGTCGGAAATGCCTGCATCGTCAGGATGTTGCGGTACGAGATTCCTATCCAGTTTATTTCCCGAACCCGGGGCAAGATGTCGGAATATTCCGTCTTTTTCAGGTTCGGGAAAGCCTGCTTCGCGTAATAAGGTATCGGCAAGGGTATTGGAATTTTGCCTCAAGAAGTCGTAAGGATAGATATTGTCCTTGCTTTGGGCATTACGTACCATTTCCTGCCATTTGGTAGATAAATCGGGAGCTTCGGCGATCAGTTCTCGGTATTGCTTTTGTGGAGAAATTGGTGAGCCATTTTTGTAATACCAAGCAGTATCTTTATTATTGATATTATCTGGGTTGTGAGTATTGTATGGCAAACCTATATGATTTGGTAAACCAGTTTCAATATGAATTTTCCCCAAAGGAAGCTGCGGAGAAGTTTCTTGTCCTGCCCAACCACTGATGCTGTACTGTTGGCCTCTTTTATCGGTATAGAGTAAAAATTTATGATGATATTCCACACCTGCAAATGTACCGATATGCCGATAGCCGACTTCTATTTTTTCATTAACCATATTCATTTTCTTATTCAACATAGTTAAGGGTAGCATCAATTTTTTCTAAATAACCATTATTATTAAACCTCAACATTATTGAAATTCTTGGTGTAGGTACAAAAGGTAATTCCTGCTTGAAGTATCCTGCGTGTATAACTCCATCTACCTCATGATAATTTTGATTCATTTGGGTTAATGAATTTATTACTTGTTCTCGCGATGAACCAAGTGGTAAATATTTAGATATGATATGACTTACATCAATCGTACTCCATCTTGGTATAGCTTCTCGTTTTATAGACAAAATTTCGTTCAGCATGGGGCTTTGGGTCGGCATATTACCTTTTCCTTTTAAGGTTGATTGTTGAACTTCAGAGTGTTTTTCATAATTGCTTGCCTCGCAGGCTGATAAAAAAATAAGTGATAGGGTAATTGGCAATACTGCAAATGTGCCGATATGCCTGTAGCCGACTTCTATTTTTTCGTTTGCCATTTATATTCTCCTATTGTTATTGAGCATAATGAAATTTACTATCGATATCCTCCAAATAGCCTAAATTATTAAATTTTAATACAATACTGACCGAAGGATAAGGAATCATTGGATGAACCTGCCTGCCATAACCTGCATAAATAACATTTCCTTCATCAGTATAGTGTTGATTCATATCGCTTAACTTATTAATAACCTCTTCTTTAGAAGAACCAATCGGTAAATATTCGGAGACAATATAGGTAACATCTTTTACCTTCCCTCCGGCGGTATATTTTTCACAGGCAAAAATTTCATTCAGCATGGGACTTGAGGGTTGCATATTGTTTTTTTCTTTCAAGGTTGATAGCTGGGTTTTAGAATTTTTTTCATGGTTACTTGCTTCACAAACCGATAAACATATAAGTGATATAACAAGTGATAATATCGTTAAATTTATAAATTTCATGATGAATCCTTTGATAGACTTCTATTTTTTAATTAATAACTTTTTAATATTTTATAAATTGTTGCTTTTATCTAAGTAGGAAGAATTGCTTAATAAATTTCCATTTCTATCAAAGAATAAGCTGATGTATAAATCACGTCTATTGCCTAAATTACCCTCACCCTTTTTATAATGAATAAGCAATTTGTTATTTGAATTCTCTAAAATATCAAAATCATTAGAGATAAAGTTGTTTATTTCATGCCTAGGCGTACCTGAATGTATGTATTGTGAGACAATATGACTAACATCTGCACGTTGGCTTGAAATATCCGTAATGTGGGTTTTAAAGACTTCATTTAACATTAAGTTTAAGTTTGACATGTCTCTTTGCCCTTTTAAGGCTGATTGTTGGATTTCAGAATGTTTTTCATGGTTACTTACTTTGCAAGCTGATAAAAATACAAGTGAAATAACAATTGGTAATACTGCTAAGTTTCTCAATTGTATAATTAATCCCCCATAAAGACTTCTATTTTTGTTTGTCATTCGAATTTTCTTATTATTGAGCATAAGAAAATTCGCTATTAATATTTTCTAAGTTTCCAAATATATTGAATTTCAAGGTAATTCTAACTCCTGCTTGTGGAACCATAGGAGGTGTCTTTTTTCCATACCCTGCATGAATAATATTACCCTCTTCCTTATAATTCTGATTCATTTCATTTAATTTATTAATTACTTCTTCTTTAGAAGAACCAATCGGGAGATATTTAGCAACAATATGGCTTACATCTTTGGACTAACCGGGTTCGATGTATTTTTCACTGGCAAAAATTTCGTTCAGCATGGGGCTTTGGGTCGGCAGATTACTTTTTCCTTTTAAGGTTGATTGTTTAACTTCAGAGAGTTTTTCATAATTGCTTGCCTCGCAGGCTGATAA
>NZ_KV814948.1:41731-42130 GCF_001814135.1 Neisseria sp. HMSC067H09
ACTTCTATTTTTTCGTTTGCCATTTATATTCTCCAATTGTTATTGAGCATAGGAAAATTCGCTATCAATATTTTCCAAATGCCCCAAATTATTGAATTTCTCAGTATGTTCTACCATCCCGGCTACGCCGGAATAACAGTCTTGCTTGGCAATTTCCTGCTTGGACACAGAGCCACCATTGGGGAGACGAACAGTATCGCGGCTACGATGTACGCTGCTGTAATAAGTCCTGAAGACATGGTGATTCTCTAAGTATTTGTGAAAGTAACTGTGTTTTTTAATCGGGTCGTCTGAAAAATTGAGATGCGGGTTTTCAAACGACCTAAAAAATTAATGCCTGCTTCAGATAGAACGTGAGAAGCCTTGTTGTTGTTCTTGTTGAATATTTTGGTTTTCTTG
>NZ_KV814948.1:42230-58456 GCF_001814135.1 Neisseria sp. HMSC067H09
AATATTTTGGTTTTCTTGAGCAACAAGCTGTTGTGTTTCTCCGATGTGCTGTTGGATTTTCTCATCGAAACGGGAAACTTCTTCAGGATGATCAACCAAAATCTTTTTGGCGTATGAGCCGTCAGTGTCGTTTAATAACCCTTTAAGCATGGAACGGATATCGTCATATTTGGATTGGGAGGGGGCTTGAATAGAGTTTGGATCTTGGTCTTTTTGCTCCCAATCCTGGCGGATAAGGTTCAGTTCTTCTTCTGGAAGTAATAAGGAGTTTTCTCCAGGGGTAAGAGCCATTCCTAAGTCGGGATCTTTCAAATCCATACCTTTTAGCAGGGTTGAGGCAACAGAATTACTGTTTCGACCTAAACCTAGGATAGGATAGCGAAAGTTGTGAACATTAATTTTTTGTCCTATTTCTTCCCCTAAATAAAATTTTTCCATAACTTCCTCGTAGCTTCCCTCAAAGACTACTGCTTGCTTTTGAGAGGGTTTATAGAAGAAGCCTCCAATGCTATCTTCATTGTAAACATACAATTTATCAGAAGGTACATAACCTATTGGTTTGATTTTTCCTGTCTTTGAAGTTGCCAGCCCATGTAATTCGTGTATCACTTGATCATTTGGATCCAATATAGCAATAAAATTATGCCCCGCTAAACCACCAAGGAGGGGGAGTTGTGATTTAACAATTTTATAGTTTTCAGTATCTGCCATTTTTAATTCACTTTCTCAGTATCTTGTACGATTTGTTTTTCAATGTTCAAAGAGTCCACTCCCTGTTTAGGAGAGATAATGACACGATAAATATGTTTTGCACGACCGCTTCCTAAGCTTACTCTTGTAACTTTAGTTCTGATATATCCAGAGTATTCACAAAAATCTTTTATTGCATGGCAAGTCATTCCCATTTTGGAAACTACATTTTGGATATTTTCAGGACTATGGTCACTGTTTAAATGGGATGAAACCATTTTACTTAACGCTTCTTTTTTTGGTTTATTGGGAAAAGTGTCAGTAATATATTCTTTGATTTCTCCTTCAGGTAGGTGGTCATAATCGACAAACATTCTTGGAAGACCTAAATCGCAAGCAGTCAGAAAGAATGATGAAATCAAGATAATAACAGAAGATTTTTTCATATTAATGTCCTTTGTGTTTCATGGCAGTGCGGCTCTAGGCAGTAAGTTCAACCGTATCCAGTTTTCGGAAGGTTTTTGCTCACAACATCTTTATTCGCTGCCGAATTGTGCTAAAAATTCTTTTTCGGTCAGCTTGGGCGTGTCGTTTGCCAGTTCGTAATACGGGGCTTTGGCGTCGATGTAAATCTGCTCTTCCAATTTGAAATCGGCGTTGTCGGCAAACAGTCCGGCGAAGACGAAATAGCTGTCGTTCGGCAGGAAATGGTAGAACAGGTGGGTACCACAGTTTTTGCAGAACGCGCGTTCCGCCCATTCGGACGAATGGTAGCGGGCGATGTTTTCACCACCGTCGATTTTCGGCGGCTTGGCGGCAATCAGCGAAAACGTCGCACCGCTGCCCCAAGTGCGGCACATGCCGCAATGGCAGGCGTGGACGTGTTTGTCGTGTTCCACTTCTAAAGATACGTTGCCGCACAGGCATTTTGCTTTCATGGTCGAAATCCTCATATTCGAAAACTGGCTTCCAGGTCGTCTGAAAACCCGCTGCATTCGTTTTAGCGAAACTCGCTGCACTCGTTTTCAGACGACCTCGCTGTCAGACAGCGGCTACAAACAGCCCGATGGTGCAGACAAATCCGCCCGTCCACATTGCCGAACGCAGGCTCGGTTTGTCTTTCAGATAGCTGAAAATATAAGCAATGCGAAAGGCGATGAACGATATTGCCAAAAGGTTGATGGTCGCTTGCGCGGCATTGCCTGTGGCGTGTGCCACCAAAACGGCGGCGGCAAACGGGGCGAACACTTCAAAGCCGTTTTGCTGCGCGGCATTGGCGCGCGCCGACAAGCCTTGCGTGCGGGCGAGGAAATCGCGCGGATTGCGGTTGTCCGACGGCTGAAAACCGCCCTGCGCTTTGGCGATGAAGGAACAAAACAGCGGCAGCAGCGATGCGATCAGGATGCACCAATAGGCTAAAGTCATGCTTTTACCCTTTCCTAAACATATTCAACATCCGACGCGTTACGAAGAAGCCGCCGAAGATGTTGACACTGGCAATCAGGATGGCGATGAAGGCAAGCAGGGATACGAAACCGTTGCCTTGGCTGATTTGCAGCAGCGCGCCGACGACGATGATGCCGGAAATGGCGTTGGTCACGGACATCAGCGGGGTATGCAGCGAGTGGCTGACGTTCCAAACGACGTAGTAGCCGATGACGCAGGCGAGAACGAACACGATAAAGTGGTTCAAAAACGCTTCGGGCGCGACCGCGCCGACCCACAGCACTAACACGGCGGCGATGACGGCGGGCGCAAGTTTTTTCCACAGGGGAACGGGTTTCGGCTCCGGCTTGGCGGCAGGCGCGGCTTTTTCAGACGGCGTTTGCTGCGGCTGTGCAGAAACCTGAATCGGCGGAGGCGGGAAGGTGATTTCGCCGTCGCGGGTAACGGTCATGTTGCGGATAATCACGTCTTCGAAGTCCAGCGTGATTTCGCCGTCTTTGTTCGGGCTTAACAGCTTGGTCAGGTTCACCAAGTTGGTGGCGTAAAGCTGGGAAGACTGTCCGGCAAGGCGGTTTGCCATGTTGGTGTAGCCGATGATTTTCACGCCGTTGTCGGTCACAAACAATTCGCCCGGTTTGGTGAGTTCGCAGTTGCCGCCCGTCGCCGCCGCCAAATCGACGATGACGGAGCCGGATTTCATGCTTTCCACCATTTCTTTGGTAATCAGCTTGGGCGCGGGTTTGCCCGGAATGGCGGCGGTAGTGATGATGATGTCCACTTCTTTCGCCTGTTCGGCAAAGAGCTTCATCTCGGTGGCGATAAATTCGTCGCTCATCACTTTGGCGTAGCCGTCGCCGCTGCCGCCCGATTCTTGCGGGAAGTCGAGTTTCAGGAACTTGCCGCCCATCGATTCGATTTGTTCCGCCACTTCCAAGCGGGTATCGAACGCGCGCACCACTGCGCCGAGCGAGTTTGCCGTACCGATCGCCGCCAAACCCGCCACACCGGCACCAATCACCAAAACCTGAGCGGGCGGCACTTTGCCGGCGGCAGTGATTTGACCGGTGAAGAAACGGCCGAAAGCGTTGGCGGCTTCAATCACGGCGCGGTAGCCGCTGATGTTTGCCATCGAAGACAAAGCGTCCAAAGCCTGCGCTCGGGAAATACGGGGCACCATGTCCATCGCCAACGCGTTGACTTTTTTATCGGCCAGTTTCTGCACTAAAGCCTCGTTTTGGCGCGGCCACAGGAAGCTGACAATAGTTTGTCCTTCTTTGAGCAGCGGCAGCTCGCCTTCGGACGGCGCGTTGACCTTATAAATCAAAGGGCATGCCCAAACCGTCGCTTTGTCGGCAACGGTCGCGCCTGCTGTTTGGTAAGCGGCATCGTCCAAACTTGCCGCCAAACCTGCGCCGCTTTCGACAACGGTTTCAAAGCCCAGTTTGCTCAACAGGGCAACGGTGGCAGGCGTACAGGCGACGCGGGTTTCGCCGGATAATGACTCGCGTGGGATACCGATTTTCATCTCTGAATCCTTTTTTAGGTTGTCTGTATATAAATGTTAATATGTTTCATATAATTCCCTTATAGCGAATTTTTTGACGGCTGGCAATAGCTGCGGCGGATGGTTTACTTTTACGGTAAAGGTCGTCTGAAAGCTTATGTTTGCTGCCATTGATACGGGCTGGGGCTTGCGTTTCGTGTTAAAATCCTGTTTTAACAACATATAAAAGGAACACAATCATGCGCCTGCTCCACACCATGCTGCGCGTCGGCAACCTTGAAAAATCCTTGGACTTTTATCAAAACGTTTTGGGCATGAAGCTCTTGCGCCGCCACGATTATCCGGAAGGCCGTTTCACGCTGGCTTTTGTCGGTTATGGCAGCGAAGCTGAAAATACGGTTTTGGAACTGACCCACAACTGGGATACCGAAAGCTACGATTTAGGCAACGCCTACGGCCACATCGCTATCGAAGTGGACGATGCTTATAAAGCTTGCGAACGTGTAAAAGAGATGGGCGGAAAAGTCGTGCGCGAAGCAGGGCCGATGATGCACGGCACGACCGTTATTGCTTTTGTTGAAGATCCCGACGGCTATAAAATCGAGTTTATTCAGAAAAACAGTGGCAATGATTCGGTGAAATACTGATTTTCTATCAAAAGGTCGTCTGAAACGTTTGGTGAAACCCGCCAAATCTGTTTCAGACGACCTTTATCATATTTATCGGTTCGACCCTTTGACCATATCCATCAAAAACAGGCGGCAGTCTAAGTTGCCGTTGTAGAGCGGGATTTTGCGTTTGGGCGAAAGGCGCATGAATTTCGGCATATCGCGGTCGCCGGTAAACATTCCCGCCAGCCAGCCCGCGTAATGCTGTTTCAACCACGCGCCCAACTGCGGATAAAGGGCTTGTAAGGCTTGGACTTCGGCAAGGCGGACGCCGTAAGGCGGATTGGAAATCAAAATGCCGCCTTCACCGTTCGGACGGGTGTCCTGCGCGTCTTTGACTTCAAAACGGATAAACGTGTCCACTTCGGCAGCTTGGGCGTTGGCAACGGCGGCGCGGATCATATGGCGGTCGTTGTCGCTGCCCGAAATCGGGGCAGGCGCGGGGCGGATTTGCGTTTCGGCTTCGTGTTGCAGCGTTTTCCAAAGGGCGGCATCGAAATTTTTCAGCTTTTCAAATCCGAAACGGCGCATCAAACCGGGCGCGCGGCGGGTGGCAATCCACGCGGCTTCGATGACGATGGTGCCGCTGCCGCAAAACGGGTCTTGAAAAGGCTGCGTGCCGTCATAGCCCGCCAGCAGCAGCAAACCCGCAGCCAAGTTTTCGCGCATCGGCGCTTCGCCCGTATCTTGGCGGTAGCCGCGTTTGAACAAGGCTTCGCCGGATGTGTCGATGAAAATTTGAATGTCGCGCTCGTCGATAAAGGCATGGATGCGGATGTCGGGGCGGATTTTGCCGACACTGGGGCGCGCGCCGCAAGCGTCGCGGAACACGTCGCATACGGCGTCTTTGATTTTCAGCCCGACGAAATCCAAACTTTTGACTTGGGCGCGTTTGCCTTCTACTTTGACTTTGAAGGTTTGTTCCAAGTCGAACCAATCCGTCCAGCGGATATTTTTCGCCGCTTTATAAATGTCTTGCTCGCTGCGGTAGCCGCTTTTGGTCAGGCGCAGCAACACGCGGCTGGCGGTGCGCGAATGCAGGTTGATGCGGTAAACCTGCTCCATACCGCCTTTGCACGCGACGCCGCCGTCAACGGCGCGGATGTCTTGGCATTTGAGGTGTTCGAGTTCTTGGGATAAAGGGACTTCGAGACCGCGCGGGCAGGTAACGAAGAGGGAATAAGTGGTCATGCGAACCTTTCGGGGTAGGGCGGTTGAACTGAGATTGCAGTGATTATAATGCTTTTCGCAACGGGATTATCGAAAGGTCGTCTGAAAATTGCAGAAAACGAGCGATATGGCTGTTGAGATAAAGAAGGTCGTCTGAAAACCAATCCTGGTTTTCAGACGACCTTTGCCGTATTTCAAACCGTCAATCAGCGCGGATGAACCATATCGGCGGGGAAGACCAGTTCGTCAAACTCTTCGCCTGTCAGCAAGCCCAACTCAACGGCGGTTTCGCGCAGCGATTTGTCGTTTTTATAGGCGGTTTTGGCGACTTTGGCGGCGTTTTCGTAGCCGATTTTGCGGTTCAGCGCGGTAACGAGCATCAGGGAATGGTGCAGGAAATAGTCGATTTTTTCCGGTACAGGTTCGATGCCCTCGGCGCAGTTTTCGTTGAAGCTGTTGCACGCATCGCCCAAGAGGCGGATGGATTGCAAGAGGTTGTAGGCGATAACGGGCATATAGACGTTCAGCTCGAAATTGCCCGACGCGCCCGCCATGCCGATGGTGACGTCGTTGCCGAACACTTGGCAGCACACCATGGTCATCGCTTCGCATTGGGTCGGGTTGACTTTGCCCGGCATGATGGACGAACCCGGCTCGTTTTCGGGAATTTTGATTTCGCCCAAACCGCAGCGCGGGCCGCTTGCCAGCCAGCGGATGTCGTTGGCGATTTTGTTCAGGCTTGCCGCCAGCGTTTTCAGTGCGCCCGAAGTGGCAACGGCGGCATCGCGTCCGCCCAAGGCTTCAAATTTGTTCGGCGCGCTGACAAACGGCAGGCCGGACAGTTCGGCGAGTTTGGCGGCGGCTTTTTCGGCGTATTCTGGATGGCTGTTCAAACCCGTGCCGACTGCCGTGCCACCCAAAGCGAGTTCGTACAAACCTTTGAGCGCGTCGTTCAAACGACCTAAGCCGTGGTCGAGCTGGGAAACGTAGCCGGAAAACTCTTGTCCCAAAGTCAGCGGCGTCGCGTCCTGCAAGTGGGTGCGGCCGATTTTGACGATGGGGGCGAATTCTTTGGCTTTTTTGTCCAAGGTGTCGCGCAGGGCTTTTACCGCCGGAATAAGGTGGCGGTTGATTTCAATCGCGGCGGCGACGTGGATGGCGGTCGGGAACGCGTCGTTGGTCGATTGCGCGTGGTTCACATGGTCGTTGGGATGGACGGGCTGGTACGCCGCCAAACCCGTACCGGCGATTTCGTTGGCGCGGTTTGCCAGCACTTCGTTCATGTTCATATTGGACTGCGTGCCGGAGCCGGTCTGCCAAACCACTAAGGGAAACTGCCCGTCGAGCTTGCCGTTCAACACGTCATCCGCCGCCTGCGTAATCAAATCCGCCTGCTCAGGCTTAATCCTGCCGAGGGAAACATTGGTGGCGGCTGCGGCTTTTTTCACCAGCGCCAAAGCATAAATCAGCGGCTGCGGCAGGGTTTCGCCGCCGATTTTGAAATTGTTGCGGCTGCGCTGGGTCTGCGCGCCCCAATAGGCTTCGGACGGGACTTCGACATTGCCCATGGTGTCGTGTTCGGTACGGGTGCTCATTTGTTTCTCCTAAGTTAAATGATAATGCAAATAATTTGCAAGCGTATTATAGCGGGCAGGAGGTCGTCTGAAAAGCGGGGGAAGGAGGTTTGGTAAATAGGGTGGGGCAGTATGTTGAACAATAGGGCAGGGTGCGGATTGCGGTATCAAAAAAGATCGTCTGAAAAGCGGAAAATGGCTTTTCAGACGACCTTTGCTTTATCTTTGAAGGCTTATTCGATGTTTTGAACCTGCTCGCGCATTTGCTCGATTAAGACTTTCAGTTCGACTGAAGCCTGCGTGCATTCCGCCGCGATTGCTTTGCTGCCCAGCGTGTTCGCTTCGCGGTTCAGTTCCTGCATCAGGAAGTCCAAGCGTTTGCCCGCGCTGCCTTTGTTTTCCGTAACGATGCGGTGGACTTCGGCGATGTGCGTGCGCAGGCGGCTGAATTCTTCGTCAACATCGGATTTTTGGATAAACAGCGCAAATTCCTGCTGCAAACGGTCATTGTCGATATTGCCGACCGCTTCCGCCAAACGCGTGTTCACCTTGTCCATATGCGCCTGAAGCAGGCTCGGGAACAGCTCGCTCAAGGCATCCACGATTTCTTCCATGCTGGCCAAACGTTGCAACAGATGTTCGCCGAGTTTTTTGCCTTCGCGTTTGCGGGCGGCGGCAAACTCTTTCAACGCTTCGTCCAGCAACTCTTGCACGGTTTTCGCCAAAGCTTCGGGGTCTTCGCTTTGACCTGCCAATACACCCGGAAAGCGCAACACTTCAGCGACTGTCAGCTTGCCGAAACCGTGTTCCTTGCGCCAAGTTTTGTTCAAATCGGACAACTGTTTCACCAATTCTTCATTGGTTTCCAAACTCTGCCCGCCGACTGCCGCGTCCTGTAACTGAATACGGCATTCCAATTTGCCGCGTGTGGCCGAAGCCGCAATTTTTTCGCGCAACGCGCCTTCCAGATAGCGCAATTCTTCAGGCATACGGAATTGGACATCCAGATAACGGTGGTTCACCGCGCGGATTTCCAAGTTCACGCGCTTGCCGCCGCATTCTCCTGCGGCATTGGCAAAGCCGGTCATACTGTGGATATGGATGGATTGAGTCATGGTTTTACTCCGTTTCAATATACGAGTGAAAGTGGAGGGACTATAACACAATATAGGATAAGGTCTTCTGAAAATGATTTCAGACGACCTTAAACAGCCATCCCGCCGAATCCCGTATAATACCGACCACAAATTTTCACCGCTTCCCCAAAGGACAAATCATGAGCAGTTACACCCGCACTTCACGCGCTGCCGACAGCCTGCGCGACATCAAAATCACCCCGCACTTCCTTCCTCACGCCGATGGTTCGTGCCTGATCGAATGCGGCAACACCAAAGTTATCTGCACCGCTTCCATCGACGAAAATGTTCCGCCCTTCCTTCGCGGCAAGGGGCAGGGCTGGGTTACTGCCGAATACGGGATGCTGCCCGCGTCCACCGCCTCGCGTATGCGCCGTGAAGCCGCGGCAGGCAAGCAGTCGGGTCGCACTCAGGAAATCCAGCGTCTGATCGGGCGTTCGCTGCGCGCCGTCGTAGATATGGAAAAACTGGGCGAACGCCAAATCCTAATTGACTGCGACGTGATTCAGGCTGATGGCGGAACGCGCACCGCGTCTATTACCGGCGCATTCGTCGCCCTGCAAATTGCGGTCAACAAACTGCTTTCAGACGACCTCATCAACGAAAACCCCATCCGCGAAGCCGTTGCCGCCGTCTCCGCAGGCGTCGTGAACGGTGTACCGCTTTTGGATTTGGATTACCCCGAAGACTCCGGCTGCGACAGCGACGTCAACATCGTTATGACCGTTTCGGGCAAAATCATCGAAATCCAAGGCACGGCGGAAGGCGCACCGTTCAGCCTTGACGAATTGGGCAAACTGATTGCGTTGGCGCAAAAAGGCATTGCCGAGTTGACGGCGCACCAGCAAAACGCATTAAAAATATCCTGCCCTATCGGATAACGGCATTCTGCAAATGATAAAAAGGTCGTCTGAAACCTGAAGTTTCAGACGACCTTTTGGAATCGGACGGTTCGGATTATGCCAATACGCCCAAAATAACGGCGCCTGCTTTGAAGATTGCCGTTGCTTTTTGGCCGGGTACCAGATTCAGCAAATCGCTGCTTTTCATGGTAATGCCCGCGCTCAAAGCCAAGCCATCACCCAAGTCCAAGTCAACGATGCTGTTGACCGAACCGCGTTCGATATGGCTGATGATGCCTGACAATTGGTTACGCGCGGAAAGTTTGATGTTGTCGAGATTGTTGGCAATCAAGATGCTGCCCGCTTTAATCAGCACCACAACGGCCTTGCCTTTTTCCAAGCCGAGGTTGCTGACGCTTTCGTAAGTAACGGCTGCTACGATTTCCTGTCCGGTCGGTAGGGAGACGGTTACTTCGCTGTTGACCGCGCCGTTGCGGATGTCTTTAACGATGCCGTTGAATTGGTTGCGCGCGCTGATTTGCATAATAATATTCCTTTCGTGTGTTTGTTGTTTGAATTTGAACGAACAATACTATACCGTTTTCTGATGTCCAAATACAATATATTTTTAAATAAAATATGTCTTAATAACTAGTATTTTGTACTGATTGATTAGAAAAATATAACAAGATGCAACTATTAGGTTTGAAATAAAAAGTCGTCTGAAACCATATTTTCAGACGACCTTCGACATCCGACGGCCTGTTTGTCGCCAAAATCCAATTTATCCTTGAAATTCATGTAAACGACAGTAAAATACACAAAGATTTGCCCGCCTTTTGCCGCAGCGTGAAAACCTGCTCAGACAGGCGGGAAGATTCCGACTTTGCAGCACCACGCTGCCCTACCAATCTCAAACAGAAAGCACGAAACATGGCGTTAATCGTACACAAATACGGCGGCACATCAGTAGGCTCACCCGAACGCATTAAAAACGTAGCCAAACGTGTCGCCAAAGCCCGCGCCGAAGGACACGACATCGTTGTCGTCGTATCCGCCATGAGCGGCGAAACCAACCGCTTGGTTGCGCTGGCGCACGAAATGCAGGAGCATCCCGATCCGCGCGAGCTGGACGTAGTCTTAGCTACCGGCGAACAAGTGACCATCGGCCTTTTGGCAATGGCATTGAAAGACATCGGCGTGGATGCCAAAAGCTACACCGGCTGGCAGGTCGCCCTCAAAACCGATACTTCCCACACCAAAGCCCGCATCGAAAGCATAGATGACGAAAAAATGCGCGCCGACCTCGCCGAGGGCAAAGTCGTCATCGTTGCCGGTTTCCAAGGCATCAGCAGCGAAGGCGATATTTCCACGCTCGGACGCGGCGGTTCCGACACCTCCGCCGTTGCGCTCGCCGCGGCCCTCAAAGCGGACGAATGCCAAATCTATACCGACGTAGACGGCGTTTACACCACCGACCCCCGCGTCGTGCCTGAAGCGCGCCGCATGGATACGGTTACATTTGAAGAAATGATCGAACTGGCAAGCCTCGGTTCGAAAGTTTTGCAAATCCGTTCAGTAGAATTCGCCGGAAAATACAAAGTGCGCCTGCGCGTACTGAGCAGCCTGCAAGACGGCGGCAACGGCACCTTAATTACCTTTGAAGAGGACGACAACATGGAAAGAGCTGCCGTAACCGGTATCGCATTCGATAAAAACCAAGCCCGCATCAACGTGCGCGGCGTACCCGACAAACCCGGCGTCGCCTATCAGATTTTAGGCGCGGTTGCCGATGCCAACATCGAAGTCGACATGATCATCCAAAATGTCGGCAGCGAAGGCACTACCGATTTCTCCTTCACCGTACCGCGCGGCGAGTACAAACAAACCATCGAAATCCTGACCAAACTGCAAGACAGCATCGGCGCAGCCGCCATCGACGGCGACGACACCGTGTGCAAAGTCTCCGCAGTCGGCTTGGGCATGCGTTCGCACGTCGGCGTTGCCGCCAAAATCTTCCGCACCCTCGCCGAAGAAGGTATCAACATCCAAATGATTTCCACCTCAGAAATCAAAGTTTCCGTCTTGATTGACGAGAAATACATGGAACTTGCCACCCGCGTCCTGCACAAAGCGTTTGATTTGGGTTAATCAGGTTGTATGCTTGAAAGGTCGTCTGAAATTTTATTTTCAGACGACCTTTTATTTTATTGTGGAAAAGTAGCCCAGTTTTTTGAATCAGGCATTTTTGAGTGAAAAGATTACAGGGGAGGGTGGTGGTATAGCGGATTAAAATTGCAATGATACAGCGTTGCCAACGCCCTTATATATAGTGGATTAAATTTAAATCAGGACAAGGCGACGAAGCCGCAGACAGTACAGATAGTACGGCAAGGCGAGGCAACACCGTACTGGTTTAAAGTTAATCCACTATACTATCCGTAAACGGCACCCGTTGCTGCTTTGTCTCATTTTTATTTTAATCCGCTATAACAATGTAGATATTTACTGTTTTGATTTACTCCGGCTTGTCAGATATAGGCAGTAACAGCAATGTTTTCAGACGACCTTTTGATGCCTTGATATTTTGATGTCTTGATATTTAGTGAGGCTAGGCTATCTTTCTGTTTTCCCTTATAATGCCGAGTCTTTCTATACACTTTTCCGTCCTCCCCCTTTTCCCATGAAACCGATTCCTAGCTATACGCGCTGGTGGCGTTATAAATCCTACCTGCCCGACGCATCGCTGCCGGCGCATACGGTGGATTGTCCGGACTGCGGCAACCGCATGGATATTCCGCGCCTGCGGCAGGGGCAGGAAGCGCATTGTCCGGTGTGCAATCATGAAGTGGTCGAGGTGGAAAACAATCCTTATGTTGCGCCGCTGGCTTACGCGACGACTTCGCTGATTTTGATGGCGTTTGCGTACAGCATGGTTTATATCCGCGTGGAACTCCTCGGCGTAACATCCGTCCTGTCGCTGCCGGAAATGATGCGGCTTTTGATTTATCAGGATTACGGCTTTCTGGCGGAAGTGATGTTCGTCCTCACTTTTGGCGCGCCGGTATTGTTTTTGCTGCTCTGCCTGTATGTTTATACTGCGTTGGTGCGCGAGCGGGCGTATCCTGCGCTGCGGTTTGCGACGCGGGTTTTGGTCAGGCTGCGCCATGCGATTATGGTGGATGTGTTCTTTATTTCCACTTTAGTGGCGTATATCAAGCTCTCGTCTGTGGCGGAGGTTGAATTCGGCTCGGCATTTTATTTGATGTTTGCGCTGTCGGTCATGCTGATTCGGACTTCGGTCTCGATTCCGCAGCATTGGGTTTATTATAAAATCCACAGGCTGACGGGCGGGGATGCGGTACAAGCGGCATCCGAAGACAAAATTTGTTGCAGCCGCTGCCTGTATTTCCGCGATAAAGACGAGCAGCCTTGCGAGGTCTGCGGTGCGGATTTGTACCGCCGCCGCCCGAAAAGCCTGAGCATTTCGCTGGCGTTTTTGATTGCGGCGTTTATCCTGTATTTCCCCGCGAATATTCTGCCGATTATGATTTCGTCGAACCCTACCGCGCTGGAGGTCAATACGATTTTCAACGGCATTGTGTATATGTGGAACGACGGCGACAGGCCGATTGCGGTGATTATTTTCAGCGCGAGTATTTTGGTGCCGGTCTTGAAGATTATCGCAATGGCGGTTTTGATTGCGTCCGCTTATTTCAAACCGCCGATGAGCGCGTCGAAAATGTCGGTGCTTTACCGGATTACCGAATCCATCGGCCGCTGGTCGATGATTGATATTTTTGTGATTATTATTTTGATGAGTTCGTTCCACACCAACATGGCGCGCGTCGTCCCCGGCGGGGCGGCGGTTTATTTCTGCCTGGTGGTGGTATTGACCATGCTGTCTGCCTATTATTTCGACCCCCGCCTGATTTGGGACAGGCAGCAGCAGCTTTCAGACGACCCCGATTCCGACGATAACCAGAAACAATGAAAAAACACGATTCTTCTCAAACACATCGCGCACCCGCGCGTGTCAAAAAAACCAATGTCTTCACGTCTATCGTGTGGCTGATTCCGCTGATTGCGCTGATTGCGGGCGGCTGGCTGCTGGTGAAAGATATCCGCAACCGAGGTCCGGTCGTCACGCTTTTGATGGACAGCGCGGAAGGCATTGAAGTCAACAATACGGTAATTAAAGTATTGAACGTCGATGTCGGACACGTTACCCGCATCAAGTTGCGCGACGACCAAAAAGGCGTGGAAGTAACCGCACAGCTTAATGCGGACGTAACCGATCTGATCCGTAGCGATACGCAATTTTGGGTGGTTAGGCCGCGCATTGATCAAAGCGGCGTAACGGGTTTGGGTACGCTCCTGTCCGGCTCGTATATCGCGTTCACGCCGGGCAAAAGCAATGAAACGAAGGATGTATTTGAAGTACAGGATATCCCGCCGATTGCCGCCATCGGACAAAGCGGCCTACGCCTGAAGCTGGTCGGTCAAAACGACAAAATCCTCAATGTCAGCAGCCCCGTGCTTTATGAAAACTTTATGGTCGGACAGGTAGAAAGTGCGCATTTCGAGCCTGCCGACCAAACCGTGCATTACACCATCTTCATCCAAAGCCCGAACGACAAACTGATTAATTCGGAAAGCCGCTTTTGGCTGGAGAGCGGCATCAATATCGAAACCACGGGCAGCGGCGTAAAACTCAACTCCGCTCCTCTGCCCGCGTTGCTTTCCGGCGCGATTTCGTTTGATTCGCCGAAAACTAAAAACAGCAAAAATGTGAAGAGCGAAGACAGTTTCACACTTTACGACAGCCGCAGCGAAGTGGCAAACCTGCCTGACAACCGTTCGTTGTATTACACCGCATTTTTCAAACAATCCGTGCGCGGTCTGACCGCAGGCTCGCCCGTCGAATATAAAGGACTGAATGTCGGCGTGGTTTCCGACGTTCCCTATTTCGACCGCAACGACAGCCTGCATCTGTTTGAAAACGGCTGGATTCCCGTGCGCATCCGCATCGAGCCGTCGCGCATGGAAATCAATGCCGACGAACAAAGCAAAGAACATTGGAAACAACAATTCCAAGCAGCTTTGGGCAAAGGCCTGACCGCTACCATTTCCAGCAACAACCTGCTGACCGGCAGCAAAATGATCGAACTGAACGACCAGCCTTCGTCTTTGCCCAAGCTGCGACCGCACACCGTTTACGCAGGCGATACCGTCATTGCCACACAAGGCGGCGGTTTGGACGATTTGCAGGCGAAAGTGGCGGATTTGTTAGAGAAATTCAACAATCTGCCGTTGGATAAAACCGTTGCCGGGTTGAACGGTTCGCTCGCCGAACTCAAATCCACCCTCAAATCTGCCAATGCCGCCCTAAGCTCTATCGACAAACTGGTCGGCAAACCGCAAACGCAAAACATTCCGAACGAGCTGAACCAAACCCTGAAAGAATTGCGTCAAACCCTGCAAGGCGTATCGCCGCAATCACCCATCTACGGCGACGTGCAAAATACTCTGCAAAGTTTGGACAAAACCCTCAGGGACGTACAGCCCGTCATTAATACTTTGAAAGAAAAACCCAATGCGCTGATTTTCAACAGCAGCAGCAAAGACCCCATCCCGAAAGGAAGCCGATAATGCGCCTCTTCCCGATTGCCGCCGCCCTGACGCTTGCCGCCTGCGGCACCGCGCAAAGCCCGCAATATTTCGTCCTGCCCGACAGCCAATACATCCGGCCGGCGGCGCAAGGCAGTGAAATCGCGGTCAAAGTCAACCTTGCCGAACCGCTTGCCAGCGGCGGCCTCGTTTATCAAACCGATGCGTATCATGTGAATCTGGCGAAGAACCACCTTTGGGCAGCGCCGCTTGACGGTGCGTTGGCAGCAAACCTCAGCAACAAACTCAACCGCCTCAACCCGCGCCACACTTTCGTTCCCGCCTCACGCAGCCAAAGCAGCCAAACCCTGAAAATCTATGTTGAAGCCTTCCAAGGCAGCTATCAGGGTCAGACTACCGTCAGCGGCTACGCCCTGTGGCCGGACGGGCGCAACAAACCGTTTGACGTTACCACCCCGCAACAAGGCGACGGCTATACCGCCATGCTGGAATCTTTGGAAAACGGTTTGAACGAAGCAGCAAAAAGCATCGCCTATTGATGAGGTCGTCTGAAAACCCCTGTTGTAGGCTTCGCCAAAAACATTCACAACGCAAAAGGAAGAAACATGCAAAACATCACGCTCTATACCCATCCCTTTTCACGCGGCAGATACGTCGTATGGATGCTGAAAGAATGCGGCGCGGAATACACCGTCGTACCCATCCAGTTCGGCACGCAAATGAAATCCGCCGAATATCTCGCCATCAATCCCCAAGGGCAAGTCCCCGCACTGAAATTCGGTGATGCCGTACTGACCGAATCGACCGCCATCATTACCTTTTTGGCGGAACAGTTCCCCGACAAACACCTCATCCCCGCCGCAGGTACGGTGGAGCGCGGCGAATACTACCGCTGGATGTGCATATTGATGCACCTCGAATACGCAGCCTTCAACAAACTGCACAACCTGCCCGTCGATACGCCCGAATGCCGCCGCCAAATCGGTTACGGCGATTTCGATACCGCATGGAACACATTGCGCGAACACTTGAAAAACCGCGACTACATCGTCGGCAACAGCTTTACCGCGATGGATTTGTACTGCTCCGCGCTGATTCTGCACTTAACGCAAAATTGGAAAGTGTTGCCCGCCGATGAAACCGACGTATTGCAACGCTACGCCGCCAAACATCTCGCCCGCTCCGCTTTCGCCGAAACCACGGCATGGATGCTGGAAACCGCCGCCCAAATGCCACCTGTTGCATAAATCAAGATTATTAGAACCGAAAGGTCGTCTGAAACCTACTGTACGGGTTTCGCCAAAAACATTCACAACGCAAAAGGAAAAGACATGCAAAACATCATGCTCTACACCCATCCCCTTTCACGCGGCACATACGTCGCATGGATGCTGAAAGAATGCGGCGCGGAATACACCGTCGTCCCCATCCAATTCGGCGCACAGATTCAGTCCGCCGAATATCTCGCCATCAATCCACAAGCCCAAGTCCCCGCACTCAAATTCGGCGATACCGTATTGACCGAATCGCTCGCCATCATTACCTTTTTGGCGGAACAGTTCCCC
>NZ_KV814948.1:58556-71081 GCF_001814135.1 Neisseria sp. HMSC067H09
TTACCTTTTTGGCGGAACAGTTCCCCGACAAACATCTCATCCCTGCCGCAGACACATTGGAACGCGGCGAATACTACCGCTGGATGTGCCTGTCGCTGCACCTCGAATACGCGGCCTTCAACAAACTGCACAACCTGCCTGTCGATACGCCCGAGCGCCGCCGCCAAATCGGTTACGGCGATTTTGATACCGCATGGAACACCTTGCGCGAACACTTGAAAAACCGCGACTACATTATCGGCAACAGCTTTACCGCGCTGGATCTGTACTATTCCGGGCTGATTCTGCTCTTAACGCAAAACTTTAAAGTATTGCCTGCCGATGAAACCGACGTATTGCAACGCTATGCCGCCAAACATCTCGCCCGTCCCGCCTTTGCCGAAACCATGGCATGGGCGCATGAAACCGTTGCCCAAATGCCGCCTGCGGAATAAATCAAGGCTATTAAAACAAAAAGGTCGTCTGAAAACCCTTTTCAATCGGGTTTTCAGACGACCTTTGTTGTCATATTCGATGATGTTTTCTCAACCGAACAGCCTGTTCACATCGGACGTTTTTTTGCGGTAGGGCAGGCGGATGTCGACACGGAAAATGCCGTCGAGTTGGCGGCTTTGGATTTTGGCGTCGTTGTCGTACATCAGCGTCAGGCGTTCTTTGAGGTTGTGCAATGCCATTGAGTTGCCTTTGTGCGGTTTGGCGTTTTCGCTGCTTTCGGATGGGGTGTACGGGTTTTCAATGCGGATGTAGATGGATGATTTGTTGAGCTTGGTAAACACGGTAATCATACCGGGACGGTGGGTCGATTCGACGCCGTGGAAGACCGCGTTTTCCAAAAGGGGTTGGAGCAGGAGGTGCGGCGTTTCCGCGTCATCGGGCGCTTGGTGCTGCCACATCACCTGCACGCGCATATGACCCATGCGGATTTGTTCGATGGCGATGTATTCGCGAGCCCATTCGATTTCTTGTCCTAAGGTACTGCTTTGGCTGCCGTCGCGCAGTTGGGCGCGGAAGAGGTTGGCGAGGTTCTCCAGCAGGGTTTCTGCGTCATACGGGCGCAGGCGGATGAGGCTGATGGCGGCATTGAGGCTGTTGAACAGGAAATGCGGGCGGATGCGGGCGGTCAGCGCGCTGAGGCGGGCTTCGGAAATCGAAGGCGCAAGGCCGTTCCGGCGCGAAGCTTCGTAATACATCAGCCCGAGCAGGAACAGGTTGAACAGGAAAAAATGTTGCGACAGCGATCTGCCATTCGTTTTTAAAACGACAAAGTCAACAATCACAAATATCGACAGGTTCAAAAGATAGGTAATGATGACGCCGTAGGGTGCTTCTTTGATGGAAGGTACGAATATATTGACAAAATAGGCTTTGATCAAAATACCCAAAAGTACGGGGAAAATCCATTTGGAGTGATGGTAAATTTCTGCGGAATAGGAGAGTGAGGAATCGCTGATTAAGGGCAGAAAAAACAGACTGCCCAAGACAATAATCAAAAGGCGCATGACCGTCGCGGAATTGCGCAGGTCCGGGGCGGCGAATGTATTGTTGATTTGACGTATAATAGACATAAAATATTTCCAACCGTTTTCTTTTAATGCGTTTATACGAGCCTTTGCGGCTCTGTTATTTTATCTGAGGATGAAACCATGAGTAAGGACAAAACCTGGTCTGGCCGTTTCAACGAGCCTGTTTCCGAACTGGTAAAAAAATACACCGGTTCGATCGATTTCGACAAACGGCTTGCCGAGTGGGACATTCAGGGTTCGCTGGCGCACGCGCAAATGCTTGTTCAATCAGGCGTTTTGAGTGAAGAAGATTTGGCGGCGATCCGTCAGGGAATGGCGGAGATTATAGCAGAAATCAAGGACGGTACTATTTCTTGGTCGCTGGATTTGGAAGATGTCCACATGAACATCGAACGTCGCCTTACCGACAAAATCGGTGACGCGGGCAAACGCCTGCACACCGGCCGCAGCCGCAACGACCAAGTCGCTACCGACATCCGCCTTTGGCTGCGTGATCAGATTACCGTTATTCAAGACCTGATTCGAAGCCTGCAAACGGCTTTGGTCGATTTGGCTGAACAAAACGCCGAAACCGTCATGCCCGGTTTTACCCATCTGCAAGTCGCCCAGCCCGTCAGCTTCGGACACCACATGCTCGCCTACGTCGAAATGCTCGGACGCGATTTCGAACGCATGGCAGACTGTCGCAAACGCGTCAACCGTATGCCGCTCGGCGCTGCTGCCCTTGCCGGTACGACCTATCCGATTCAGCGCGAAATCACCGCCGAATTGCTGGGTTTCGAACAAATCTGCCAAAACTCGCTCGATGCCGTATCCGACCGCGATTTTGCCATTGAGTTCACCGCTGCCGCCTCGCTGATTATGGTTCACTTGAGCCGCCTGTCTGAAGAATTGATTTTGTGGATGAGTCCGCGTTTCGGCTTTATCGACATCGCCGACCGTTTCTGTACGGGTTCGTCCATCATGCCGCAGAAGAAAAATCCCGACGTGCCCGAACTCGTGCGCGGCAAATCCGGCCGTGTCATCGGACACCTTATCGGCTTGATTACCCTGATGAAATCTCAGCCCTTAGCGTACAACAAAGACAATCAGGAAGACAAAGAACCGCTGTTTGACACCGCCGATACGCTCATCGACACCCTGCGGATTTACGCCGATATGATGCGCGGCGTGACCGTCAAACCCGACAATATGCGCGCCGCCGTGATGCAGGGCTTCGCCACCGCCACCGATTTGGCGGATTACTTGGTGAAAAAAGGCATGCCTTTCCGCGACAGCCACGAAGTCGTCGCCCAAGCCGTGCGCCACGCCGACCAAGCGGGGGTTGATTTGAGCGAACTGCCGCTCGAAGTTCTGCAAGGCTTCAGCGATCTGATTTCAGACGACGTGTACGGCGTACTGACACCCGAAGGCAGTCTGAACGCGCGCAACCACTTGGGCGGAACCGCGCCGGAGCAAGTGCGCTTCCAAGTGAAACGCTGGCGGGAATTGTTGGCTTAAAGAGAAATGGATAGAAAGGTCGTCTGAAAACCGAAAATAGGGCTTTCAAACGACCTTTTCTGGTGAAGTAACTGATGAATAGTCAGATTTGCTTTTTAACATTATCCCCGTAAAATTCCGGGTCGTCGTAGAACTTTAACCATTGCCCGCATATTCGAAAAATAAGATATTTTCGGTGCATCTGTTTTCAGACGGCCTCCTACATTATTTCAGAAAGCCAAAATATGAATACCAAACAAAAAGTCATCGCCATAGACGGGCCCAGCGCATCGGGAAAAGGGACGGTCGCTTCCCGCGTCGCTCAGGCTTTAGGGTTCGATTATCTGGACTCAGGCGCGTTATACCGCCTGACCGCACTGTATGCAAAGAAACGGGATGTGGAATGGAACGATGAAGTGGCGGTTGCCGCGTTGGCGGAAAATCTGCCCGCCCGCTTTGAAGGCACGCAGGTTTTTTTGGATGATGAAGACGTTTCGGGACAAATCCGCAGCGAAGCAATCGGCATGGGCGCTTCTGCAGTGGCGCAGTTGCCGAAAGTGCGTGCCGCGCTTTTGCAGCGGCAGCGTGATTTTCTGACGGAAAAAGGTTTGGTCGCCGACGGGCGCGATATGGGTTCGGTTGTTTTCCCCGATGCGGCGTTAAAGGTTTTTCTGACCGCAGGTGCGAAAATACGGGCGGAACGCCGCGCCAAACAAATCGGCATTCCATGCGAAGGCTTGGAATTTGAACGGATTTTGTCGGACATCGAGGCACGCGACGAAGCGGACCGCCGCCGCAGCGTCGCGCCCTTAAAGCAGCTTCCCGATGCGGAACTTTTGGATACGAGCGGGCTGAGTATCGAAGAAGCTGTAAAAAAAGTGCTTGATTGGTATCATAAAGTTTGAAATTTAGGGTATAATCCCTGCGTTTTGTTTCAGACGACCTTTGGAGCATCCGAAGGTCGTCTGAAATATTTATTTTCAAAGCCTGCCGTGCCAAGGGCGGCAGGCATCCTCCAACCTACCCCGCACCCCTTGGCGGTGTACCGAAAAGAGTATATATGACTATGGAAAATTTTGCCCAGTTGCTTGAAGAAAGCTTTACCCTGCAAGAAATGAACCCGGGTGAGGTGATTACTGCCGAAGTCGTGGCAATCGATCAAAACTTCGTTACCGTTAATGCAGGTCTGAAATCAGAATCTCTGATTGACGTTGCTGAATTCAAAAACGCTCAGGGCGAGATTGAAGTTAAAGTTGGCGATTTCGTTACCGTTACCATCGAATCCGTTGAAAACGGCTTCGGTGAAACCAAACTGTCCCGCGAAAAAGCCAAACGTGCTGCCGACTGGATCGCTTTGGAAGAAGCGATGGAAAACGGCGACATCCTGTCCGGCGTTATCAATGGCAAAGTCAAAGGCGGTCTGACCGTTATGATCAACAGCATCCGCGCATTCTTGCCGGGTTCTTTGGTTGACGTACGTCCCGTTAAAGACACTTCCCACTTTGAAGGCAAAGAAATCGAATTCAAAGTCATCAAACTGGACAAAAAACGCAACAACGTCGTGGTTTCCCGCCGCGCCGTTCTGGAAGCTACTTTGGGTGAAGAGCGCAAAGCCCTGCTGGAAAACCTGCAAGAAGGCTCTAT
Source organism: Neisseria sp. HMSC067H09 (assembly GCF_001814135.1). Classification (NCBI taxonomy): domain Bacteria; kingdom Pseudomonadati; phylum Pseudomonadota; class Betaproteobacteria; order Neisseriales; family Neisseriaceae; genus Neisseria; species Neisseria sp. HMSC067H09. Next base: position 63,203 of record NZ_KV814948.1, read on the forward strand.
CATCAAAGGTATCGTTAAAAACATCACCGACTACGGTGCATTCGTTGACTTGGGCGGCATCGACGGCCTGTTGCACATCACCGACCTGGCATGGCGCCGTGTGAAACACCCGAGCGAAGTTCTGGAAGTCGGTCAAGAAGTTGAAGCCAAAGTCCTGAAATTCGACCAAGACAAACAACGCGTTTCTCTGGGTATGAAACAACTGGGCGAAGATCCTTGGAGCGGTCTGACCCGTCGTTACCCACAAGGTACCCGCCTGTTCGGTAAGGTATCCAACCTGACCGACTACGGTGCGTTCGTTGAAATCGAACAAGGTATCGAAGGTTTGGTACACGTTTCAGAAATGGACTGGACCAACAAAAACGTACACCCAAGCAAAGTCGTACAATTGGGCGACGAAGTCGAAGTCATGATTCTGGAAATCGACGAAGACCGCCGCCGTATCTCTTTGGGTATGAAACAATGCCAAGCCAATCCTTGGGAAGAATTTGCCGCCAACCACAACAAAGGCGACAAAATCTCCGGTGCGGTTAAATCCATCACTGACTTCGGAGTATTCGTAGGTCTGCCCGGCGGTATCGACGGTCTGGTTCACCTGTCTGACCTGTCTTGGACTGAAGCCGGCGAAGAAGCTGTACGCAAATACAAAAAAGGCGAAGAAGTTGAAGCCGTTGTATTGGCAATCGACGTTGACAAAGAGCGCATCTCTTTGGGCATCAAACAACTGGAAGGCGATCCTTTCGGTAACTTCATCAGCGTAAACGACAAAGGTTCTTTGGTTAAAGGTTCTGTGAAATCTGTTGATGCTAAAGGTGCCGTTGTTGCCCTGTCTGACGAAGTGGAAGGCTACCTGCCTGCTTCCGAATTCGCAGCCGACCGCGTTGAAGACCTGACCACCAAACTGAAAGAAGGTGACGAGGTTGAAGCCGTTATCGTAACCGTCGACCGCAAAAACCGCAGCATCCGCCTGTCTGTTAAAGCTAAAGACGCTAAAGAAAACCGCGAAGCCCTGAATTCAGTCAACGCTGCTGCAACCGCCAGCGCAGGTACTACCAGCCTCGGCGACTTGCTGAAAGCCAAACTGTCCGGCGACCAAGAATAAGGTTGCAGACATGACGAAGTCTGAATTAATGGTTCGTTTGGCAGAAGTTTTTGCCGAGAAAAACGGTAACCAATTGCTGGCAAAAGACGTCGAATACAGTGTAAAGGTTTTGGTTGACACCATGACCCGCTCGCTGGCTCGCGGTCAGCGTATTGAAATCCGTGGTTTCGGCAGCTTCGATTTGAACCATCGCCCGGCCCGTATCGGCCGCAACCCCAAAACCGGCGAACGTGTGGAAGTGCCTGAAAAACACGTCCCCCACTTCAAGCCCGGTAAGGAATTGCGTGAACGTGTGGACTTGGCTTTACAAGAAAATGCCAACTAAACCTGAGTAAACGAACGCCGCAGAAATGCGGCGTTTTTGTTGTCTGAAAATATGGTTTTCTATTGTTTTCGTAATTTGGGTGGAATTTGTAATGGAAAATTCATAGAGGGTCGTCTGAAATCATCTATAATACGTTTCTTTTAATGATTGCCCGTTGATAAAACGTATAGTGGATTAACTTTAAATCAGGACAAAGCGACGAAGCCGCAGACAGTACAGATAGTACGGAACCGATTCACTTGGTGCTTCAGCACCTTAGAGAATCGTTCTCTTTGAGCTAAAGCGAGGCAACGCCGTAATGGTTTAAAGTTAATCCACTATAATTGTCAAACCCAAAAACATAATAAAGGTCAGATATGAGTGATAGAGGTCAACTGTTTGTCGCCCCTCCGTTTGAAAACCACAGCCCGCTGACTTGGTATCAGGCTGCAGCCGAACAACCGAATTTCATCCGCGATGAAGCACAGGCGCGGGCGATTGAATATTTGGATCGTTTGTGGACGGAACTGATGATGTTCAAACGCAAACGCAATCGTTTCCTAGGACGCAGCCTGCGCTCTCCCCAAGTACCGAAAGGTCTGTATTTTTATGGCGGCGTGGGTCGTGGTAAAAGTTTCTTGATGGACGCTTTTTTCGGCTGTTTGCCATACCGCCGCAAACGCCGTGTCCACTTTCATGCCTTTATGGCGGAAATCCATAAGCGTTTGAAAGACTTGAAAAGCGAAGCCAATCCTTTAAAAGCAGTCGCTGCCGAGATTGCCAAAGAGACCCGCGTATTGTGTTTTGATGAATTTCACGTCAGCGATATTGCAGATGCGATGATTCTGGGTCGCCTGCTGGAAAACTTGTTGAGCGAAGGTGTGGTTTTGGTGGCAACTTCTAACTACGCCCCGTCCGAGCTTTACCCCCAAGGTCAAAACAGAAGCAGTTTTCTGCCGACTATTGCGCTGATTGAATCCAGCCTGACCGTCTTAAATGTTGATGGCGGAGAAGACTACCGCCTGCGCACTTTACGTCCTGCCGAAATTTTCTTCGTTCCCAATAATGAAGAAAACGAGCAGAAATTGGCTGATTTGTTTAAAGAAATGGCGGGAATTTCCGAACTGAACCCCGGCGTCAGCGTAATACACGGGCGCGAAATTCCGCACAAAGCCCAATCCGACCGCGCCATTTGGTTCGATTTCCGCGCTTTATGTTTTGGTCCGCGTTCGCAAGCCGATTACCTCTATTTGGCCGAACATTATGAAATGGTGTTCGTATCAGGATTGGAACGTCTGACGCCGCAGGAAAAAGCCGAAGCGCGCCGTCTTACTTGGCTGATTGATGTATTGTACGATTTCCGAGTAAAACTCTGTGCCACCAGCGCGGTAGGCGTAAATGATATTTATGTCGAAGGCGATTTCGCCGAAGAATTTACCCGTACCGCCAGCCGTATGGTGGAAATGCAATCGGAAGTTTATTTGGAGCAACCGCATCTGACGTTAAAAAAATAAGATTCAGGCGAAGAAAAAAGAGTGGCTTTCCCCAAAGTAAACTGAAATTTGATAAAATAGCAGTTCATTTTCCTCAACCTAAGACTATTGCACAACGCAATAAAAACAAGGACATAATATGGCTATTGAGCGCACGATCACCATCGTTAAACCCGATGCTGTAGGTAAAAATGTAATCGGCAAAATTTACAGCCGTTTTGAAGAAAACGGACTGCGTATTGTCGCCGCCAAAATGAAGCACCTCAGCGTGCGCGAAGCCCAAGAGTTTTATGCTGTCCATAAAGAGCGTCCCTTTTACGACAGCTTGGTTGCCTTTATGACCAGCGGCCCTGTCATGATTCAGGTGTTGGAAGGTGAAAATGCCGTTGCAAAAAACCGTGAACTGATGGGTGCAACCAACCCCGCCGAAGCCGCTCCCGGTACGATACGTGCCGATTTTGCCGAATCTCTCAGCGTAAACGCCGTACATGGTTCCGACAGTCTGGAAAACGCAGCAATCGAGATTGCCTACTTCTTCAGCCAAAGCGAAATCTGCCCGCGTTAACGATAGATGCCGTTCGAACGTCCGACCGGTTCGGGCGTTTGGACGGTTTTGTCGATATTGTTTGTCTCAATCTGTTTTCAGACGACCTTTCTCAAATGGGGGTCGTCTGAAAATATGATAGAAGGAGCTTGGAAATAAAAGCTGTTTGCTCAACAAGATTCAGGACATGTTCAAACCCACTATGCAACGTCCTAATCCGCCGGATTTGCAAGATTTATCAAGACAGCCTTTATTAAAAGCTTTACCAAGAAATAAACCACATGAAAACCAATCTGCTGAATTACGATTTAAACGGACTGACCCATCATTTTGCCGAGATGGGCGAAAAACCGTTCCGCGCCAAACAAGTCATGCGCTGGATCCACCAAGCCGGTGCGCAAAGTTTCGATGAAATGACCGATTTGGCAAAATCCCTGCGCCTGAAACTCAACGAACAGGCAAGCGTGGATGTGCCCAAACTGATGATGGCGCAAGAATCCACCGATGGGACGCGCAAATGGCTGTTGGATGTAGGAACGGGCAACGGTGTGGAAACGGTGTTTATCCCCGAAGCAGAACGCGGTACGTTGTGTATTTCCTCTCAAGTCGGCTGCGCATTGGAATGCACCTTCTGTTCTACCGGCCGCCAAGGTTTCAACCGTAATCTGACCGCTGCCGAAATCATTGGGCAACTGTGGTGGGCAAATAAAGCAATGGGCGTTACGCCGAAAAACGAACGTGTGATTTCCAATGTAGTCATGATGGGCATGGGCGAGCCGATGGCGAACTTTGATAATGTCGTTACTGCGCTGAGCATCATGCTGGACGATCATGGCTACGGCCTAAGCCGCCGCCGCGTTACCGTTTCTACATCGGGTATGGTGCCGCAAATGGACAGGCTGCGCGATGCGATGCCGGTTGCGCTGGCAGTATCCCTTCATGCTTCCAACGACGAAGTACGCGATCAAATCGTTCCGCTGAATAAAAAATATCCGTTGAAAGAGTTGATGGCGGCATGCCAACGCTATTTGGTCAAAGCACCAAGAGATTTCATTACTTTTGAATATGTTATGTTGGACGGAATCAATGATAAGGCGCAACATGCGCGCGAACTGATTGAGCTGGTAAAAGACGTACCGTGCAAATTCAATCTGATCCCGTTCAATCCTTTCCCCAATTCCGGCTACGAACGATCTACCAATGAAAATATCCGCGTTTTCCGCGATATTTTGCAGCAGGCAGGATTCGTGGTAACCGTCCGCAAAACGCGTGGCGACGATATTGACGCAGCTTGCGGTCAATTGGCCGGACAAGTACAAGATAAAACACGCCGCCAACAAAAATGGCAGCAGATTTTGGTTGAACAACAGAGCTGATTATGAAACTGAACATTTGGCAACCCATTATTTTAACTTTGGTTTTGGGCGCATGCGCCGGCCCGAAAGGTCCAAGCAGAGCGGAACGTGCGACACAGGTCGCCAATATCAAAACCCAGTTGGCTATCGAATACATGCGCGGGGGCGATTACCGTCAAGCAACGGTAAGCATTGAAGAGGCATTGAAAGCGGACAGCAGCAATGAAGATGCATGGCTGGTTCGCGCGCAAATCTATCAATATCTCAAAGTGCGCGAAAAGGCGCAGGAAAGCTTCCAAAAAGCCCTATCTTTGAAACCTGACAATGCGGAAATCAACAATAACTACGGCTGGTTCTTGTGCAGCGAGATGAATAATCCTGCCCAGTCCATCAGTTATTTTGACAAAGCCCTGGCCGATCCGACTTATCCTTCTCCGTTTATCGCCAACCTCAACAAGGGCATTTGCAGCGCGAAGATGGGTCAATATTCGCTGGCAGAAGCTTATCTCGAACGCTCTTTGGCTGCGCAACCCCAATTCCCGCCTGCGTTTAAAGAATTGGCAAGAACCAAAATGCTGGCAGGCAATTTAAACGAAGCGGACTATTATTTCCGTCAATACCAAAGCAAAGTCGATGTCTTGCAGGCAGATGATTTGCTGCTGGGTTGGAAATTGGCGACCGCTTTGGGCAATAGCCAGGCAGCCTACGAATACGAAGCCCAGTTAAGGGCAAACTTCCCCTACTCGGAACAATTACAGGCAGTAACCACAGGTAAGTAACTACATGGAAAATCAAAAGAAAAACGAATACGACATTCAAGCTGCCAAATCATTGGGTGATGAGCTGGGACAACTCAGACACAAATCAGGTTGGGATATTGACGAAGTAGCACGACGGTTGAAACTGTCTGCCGAACAAATTGAAGCACTTGAAAAAGGAGACTATTCTTTCTTTTCAGGATTGGTCTTCGTTATGGGCTATCTGCGTTCTTATGCCCGCCTGTTGAAAATCGATGAAGCAACCATTACAGGTCGTCTGAAAGCCATTTCCGCGCCGGAAGAAGACCATGTCTATCTGGTTGATCGCAAACAAAATGCCGGTTTGAACTACCAAGATGGTGAAAAAGTCGGTTTTCCCAAATGGGTTTTGGGCATGGCGGCGCTCATCCTGCTTGGCGGCGGTATTTATGTTTGGCAAAGCAAGTCCAATCATGAAAACGAACAACAAGTCGCGCAAAACAGCGATGCAGTACGCAACAGTATGCAGACGCCGGATTTGAAAAAAGAAAATGTTGCCGTTTCCAATATGGCAGAAAACGGCAAACAAGAAATATCCAATGCCGAAAAAGCAGCTTCAAGTGTCGCCGCATCCGAAGCAGCGGCATCCGCACCTGAAGTCAAAGTCGATTCAGACGAGCTTTGGATTAAAGTCCAATACCGAAGCAATCTGATTATCACCGACAAGAAAGGTACCATGATTTTCAGCCGGATCATTCCCGCAGGAAGTGAAAGGCGTTTTAAAGGCGGTGCGCCCTACAATGTCTGGATCGGTATTGCCACAGGCGCACAAGCCAATTACGGCGGGACAACCATCAATCTGGCAGAATACCGGGTTGCCGGTGAAAAATCAGCTTCCTTTGTAGCAGGAAAAAAATAAAGATGAACACACCCAAACGCCGCCAAACCCATCAAGTACAAATCGATCATCTCACCGTCGGTTCGGATGCCCCCGTTGTCGTGCAATCGATGACCAATACCGACACCGCAGATGCTAAAGCAACCGCCCTGCAAGTCAAAGAATTGAGCGATGCAGGCTCAGAAATGGTGCGCATTACCGTCAACAGCCCGGAAGCCGCCTCCAAAGTTGCCGAAATCCGCCAACGTTTGGACGACATGGGTTACACCACCCCGCTGATTGGCGACTTCCATTTCAATGGCGAACGTCTGTTGGCAGAATTTCCCGAGTGCGGCAAAGCCTTGTCCAAATACCGCATCAACCCCGGCAATGTCGGCAAAGGCGCAAAAGGCGATGAAAAATTTGCCTATATGATTCGGACTGCCGCCGAAAACGACAAAGCCGTCCGTATCGGCGTCAACTGGGGCTCGCTTGACCAAAGCCTCGCCAAGCGCATGATGGATGCCAATCTGGCGTCCTCATCGCCCAAACCGCCTGAAGAAATCATGAAAGAAGCCTTGATTATTTCGGCGTTGGAATCTGCTGAAAAAGCCGTCCGATTAGGTTTGCCTGAAAACAAAATCATCTTGTCGTGCAAGGTCAGCTCCGTTCAAGATTTGATTCAGGTTTACCGCGAGCTGGGCAGCCGCTGCCAATATCCGCTCCACTTAGGCTTGACGGAAGCAGGCATGGGCAGCAAAGGCATTGTTGCTTCGACTGCCGCCTTGGCCGTACTGCTTCAAGAAGGCATCGGCGACACCATCCGCATTTCTCTGACTCCCGAACCCGGCAGTTCGCGTACGCAGGAAGTCATCGTCGGTCAGGAAATTCTACAAACCATGGGACTGCGCTCGTTTACCCCCATGGTTACCGCCTGCCCGGGCTGTGGACGCACCACCAGCACAGTCTTCCAAGAGCTTGCCCAAGACGTACAAAATTACCTTCGCCAAAAAATGACCGTATGGCGCACCCTTTACCCCGGTGTAGAATCTTTAAACGTTGCCGTCATGGGCTGCGTCGTTAACGGACCGGGCGAAAGCAAACTGGCAGACATCGGCATCAGCCTGCCCGGAACCGGCGAGACCCCTGTTGCCCCGGTTTATGTTGACGGAGAACGCAAAGTGACTTTAAAAGGCGACAACATCGCAGCCGAATTCTTAGAGATTGTCGAAGAATACGTCAAAGTCAATTATTGCGAAGGCGGTGCAAAACGTAGTCAAAACCGTATCATCCCGATACAGTCAGCTTGATAGGCATGAGAATAAAAGGTCGTCTGAAAAACATTCAGACGACCTTTTGGTTTGCCGGTATATTTATTAATGAAAATTTGGAAGAGGTAGAGAAATAGACCAGTTGCTTGGAATATTCAGCCCGAGACCTTTGCAAAAAAGCCCTTCCCCCAACAGC
>NZ_KV814949.1:0-12084 GCF_001814135.1 Neisseria sp. HMSC067H09
GAGTATTGTACTATTTTGTTTTTAATTGACTATATACTCAATACCATTTTCAAAATGAATAACCTTCCTGATTTCTTCCACTTTTTTCTCAATATCAGAAAGTTTTTAGTCGATTGAAATTTTTTAGCACATTTTTATACGTCAAATTTCGTTAACAGACTATTTTTGCAAAGGTCTCACACAACAAGAATTTTATTCAGCTTAAGTCGAAATTCACCAAACCACATCTTTTGTCGGATAAAAAATGAGGTTTGGCTACATCCAACATAACTTATTTGAAAGCAGATTCCCAATTTTTTATAGAAAAGACTGCTCACAATATTCTTTACCCGACGCGGTAAAACGCCAAGCTGCCCAACAGGTTGGGGAAATGTTTGACCTGTTTGTTGCCCGTCATGACCGCGCGCTCGAGGACGCGGATTTTGTTTTTGGCGCACAATAAATCAAAGTCTTTGAGCGTACACCAATGGATGTTCGGCGTGTCGTACCAATGGTAGGGCATGCGTTCGGAAACCGGCATATGACCGCCGATGGCGATTTGGAAGCGGTTGCGCCAGTAGCCGAAATTCGGGAAGCTGACAATCGCCTGTTTCGCCACGCGCATGAGGCAGCGCAGGATTTTCTCGGTATTCTGCATGGCTTGGATGGTTTGGCTCAAGACGATAACGTCAAACGTCTGGTCGCCAAATTCTGCCAAACCCTGCTCCAAATCGGCTTGGATGACGTTTACGCCGCGCGACATGGCGGCGATGACGCTGTCGGTGTCGATTTCGATGCCGTAGCCGCTGCATTTTTTGTGTTCCACCAAAGCCGCCAGCAATTCGCCGTCGCCGCAGCCCAAGTCCAAGACGCGGCTGCCTTCGGGAATCCAGTCGTAAATCAACTGCAAATCGTCGCGCAAATTCATGATCGGCAATCCTTGTCAACATTGTTCATATAAACCGCTACGGCGCGCATATAAGCCTCGTCTTCCATCAAAAAGGCATCATGGCCGTGGTTGGATTTGACTTCGATATACTGCACCGGCTTGTGCGCGGCAATCAGCGCTTTGACCAGCTCTTTGGAACGCGCGGGCGAGAAACGCCAGTCGGTACTGAAGCTGGCGACAAAAAATTTCGCTTTCACATTTTGCAGGGCGCGGGTCAGGCTGTCGCCGAAATCCGCCGCCGGATCGAAATAGTCCAGTGCCTTGGTCATCAGCAGATAAGTGTTGGCATCAAACCGCCCGACGAATTTGTCGCCCTGATAGCGCAGATAGGATTCCACTTCAAATTCAACGCCGTAGCCGTATTGATAGCCGTTTGAACGCAAATCGCGTCCGAATTTTTTGCCCAAACCGTCTTCGGCAAGGTACGTAATGTGTCCCATCATGCGGGCAATCCGTAAGCCCCGTGCGGGAACGGTATTGTGGCTGCGGTAATGTCCTTCGTTGAAATCGGGGTCGGTCAAAATCGCCTGACGCGCCACATCGTTGAACGCGATATTTTGCGTCGAGAGTTTGGGCGCAGACGCAATCACCAAGGCATGGCGCACGCGCTCGGGATAGGAAATCGTCCACTGCAAAGCCTGCATGCCGCCCAAGCTGCCGCCGACAACCGCCGCCCATTGTTCGATACCGAGATAATCGGCAAGCGCGGCTTGGGATTTTACCCAGTCCTTCACCGTAACCACCGGAAAATCCGCACCGTATTCCCTGCCCGTTTCAGGATTGATCGACAAAGGCCCGCTGCTGCCGTCGCAGCCGCCCAGATTGTTCAAACCGACCACGAAAAAACGTTCCGTATCAATCGGTTTGCCGGGACCGACCATATTGTCCCACCAGCCCGCATATTTATCCTCCGCCGAATGCCTGCCCGCAACATGATGGTTGCCCGACAGCGCATGGCAGATTAAAACCGCATTGTTTTTTTCGGCATTCAGCTCGCCGTAGGTTTCAATCATCAGATCGAAACGCGGCAAAGTTTTACCGTTTTCCAAAACCAGCGGGATCTCAAACGGAATTTTTTGGGGCGTTACAATGCCCACCGAGGCACTTTGACTCATATCCTGTTCCAACAAATGCGGCGAAAAGCGTTATTATATAGCAAACGGCATGACTTTTTGACACGGTCGGACAAGCAGCCCGACGCGCAGAAACAGCCGTCCCCATGCCGCCGCGCCCAAACCATACTTTTTCAGACGACCTCCCCCGCTTCCCGATATGATAGGCAGACTTTTCCGTATTTTTTTCTTTTTCACACTTGCCGCGCTGATCATCAACCGCCTCTTCAGCCGCAAGCAAAAACGCGCCCTGCGCGATGTCGCCAAAATCAGCGCATGGGTGCTGCTCGGTGCAGCCGCAGCGACGCTGTTTTGGTATCTGGTCATGCTGTATTTCAAACACATTCCGGATTCTTATTGACGGATGTTGATAGCCAGACAAAAGGTCGTCTGAAAACACAAATTCAGGTTTTCAGACGACCTTTTCCCGTATATTAAAAACACAGGTAATCGCGACATTGCCAAAGCCGCAGTCTCAGCTCAAGATTTAGCATCCGGCTTCTCCTTAAATTCCGTTCCGACGAACGTCCGTTTCGGGTTGCCGCGCTCCACCTGATAAAGCTGGCTGTGCTGTGCGCGGGCGTAATCGTCAGCCTGTCCGGCATGATGTTCCGCCAGCTTTTGCGCCAGCAGGGTCAAAGCCAATTTTTTGTTGGCATGCTGACTGCGTTCGCTTTCGACCCGCACGGAAATACCGCTTGCTTTATGAGTGGCACGGACGGTACTTTCAGTTTTATTGACGTGCTGCCCGCCTTTACCGCCCGAACGGCAGGTTTGGAACTCAATTTCGCTTTCAGACGGCATTTCAGGCATATCGGGCATGCGGAAAACGCCGATATACCAGTTTTTACGCGGATGCTTCGGACGGACGGGGCTGGCGCATATTCATTGGAGCGAACCTTGCCAACGCTGTGCTAAAGTTTCGGCATGCTTGCCGTCCAATTTAAGCACCGCCGACATAATGCCGTGCTTATCGGCGGTTTCGGAGATGATTTCCACCCCGACACCTTCCGCCTTCGCCTCGGCAAGCAGCCTGCCCAATACGAAACGGGCAAAGATGCAGCATTCGGCAGGCCCTTGAGCGGTAGAAATTTGCAGATATAGTGGATTAACTTTAAATCAGGACAAGGCGACGAAGCCGCAGACAGTACAGATAGTACGGCAAGGCGAGGCAACGCCGTACTGGTTTAAAGTTAATCCACTATAAATTGTTTGCATATTTTGCTTCATTTTTATTCTCCGCATCCGCCGCTGGTTTTATAAGTCAAAACGGGTTTGAACCGGGCGACCAATTCAATCAGACCTGCGTTTTTCATGGCTGAAATGACGCTGTCTATGTCTTTATAAGCCTGCGGAGCCTCTTCAAAAATCAAAGCCTTATCCTGACAAACGACCACACTGCCGAAGGCGGTTTGACGCAGGCTGTCGGCGGAATATTTGTGCGACAGGCGTCCTTTACATTCGCTGCGCTGCCATTTCCGTCCTGCGCCGTGTGCCAATGTGTTCAGCGAAATTTGGCAATCTTGGGTCGGCAGAAACAGTTCGAATAGACAAACGGTACATTTGAAACACGTTTTGATGAAATTCCTGAAAACTTACCCAAAAAGTTACCCTATAAATGATAAAAACCCGAGCATATTCAAGGTAGTAAAAAAGCCTTGAAACCGTTATGGCTCAAGGCTATATGCGTATTACAGGATACTGCTTAAAATTAGGTTTGGTGGAGGCGGGGGGAATTGAACCCACCCAGCCCGTAACCAGTAGTATGTGTATAGACAAACGCCCTTGATTTAGGGCGTTTTTTATCTGTTCATATACTACTGGCTGCGGTCATTTGTGCCACAATTTGTGCCAAACCCAACGAGGGTATTCCCATTAATACTCAAACCAACCAATACAAAAAAACAAACCGCTCGGTGCCAAGTCTCGGGACGCTCTTTCAGACAACCTTCATTATTGCTTTGACCGTATTCGGTCTGCTGAACCAGTTGTCCGGCGGCATCGTAGCCGTAGGCGGTGATTTTGCCGTCCCAGCCGGTTTCTTGGATCAGGTTGTCGGTCGGGTCGTAATCGAGACGGTAGGTTTCGCCGTTTTCGTTGGTGAGGACGGTCAGACGGCGGGCTTTGTCGTAGGCGTAGGCGAAGGTATGGCCCAGTGCGTTGGTGCGTTTGAGCGGCAGTCCGTCCACTGCGAGTTCGTAGGCGGTTTTGGCACCGAGTCCGTCGATGTGGGCGGTCAGCCGATTGAGGCGGTCATATTCGAAGGTTTCGTGACTGCCGTCGGGATAGTCGGTACGGACGGGGTTGCCCGCTGCGTCGTAGTGGTGGCGGGTGGTATGGCCCAGCGCATCGGTAACGGTTTCGAGATCGCCGTATTCGGTGTAACCGAAACGAGTGGTTTCGCCGGTACAGTCGGTAAAGCAGACGAGCTGGTCGAGGGTGTCGTAGTGTAGGTGTCGGGTTTTGCCTAAGGCGTCGGTAATGGTTTCGGGCAGCCATCGGGCGTTGTAGCCCTAGCTTGTAGTGTAACCGGCGGGATCGGTGATGCTGACGAGGTTGCCGCGTCCGTCGTAGGTATAGGCGGTAATCCTGCCTGCGGGATCGTTGACGGCAACCGGCAGGTTGAGGGTTTCGTGGTAATCAATTTGGGTGCTGCTGCCGTCCGGCGCGGTGATGGCGATAACGTTGCCTTCGGTATCGTAGAGATAGCGGGTTTCGCGTCCGAGGGGGTCGCGTTCTACGGTGATGCGGCCGTAGCTGTCGCGTTCGCTGTCGCTGCGTTGTCCGTCGGCATCGATGCGGTAGACGAGTTCCCGGTTTTCGTCGAAACCGTACACTTCCGTCCGTCCCAATGCGTCGGTAACGACGGTATGGTCTTTGCGGTAGTCGAACGTCCATTCTTCGCCGAGGTTATTGCTGCTTTTGAGCACTTTGCCGTCGGTGTCGTAACGGTCGTATTCGTAGCGGGATACCAGTCCGTCGGGCTGGCTGTGTTCGACCATGATGTGGTTGCGGTAGGCGAAACCGCGCAGTTTTTTGCCGTCGCGTCCGTAAACGGCGGTCAAATCGCCGTAGCCAAAATTAACTTCAGCAAACAGCAGCCGTGCGCCGCCGTCGGGGGAGGCGATTTGGTAGAGGTCGCCTGAAAGTTGGTTTTCAAACGACCTCTATGTTAACTGCTAATGAGATTGTTAAAGAACAAATGATTCAGACGACCTTAATAAAATATTGAAGTCGTCTGAAAAAAGGTTATCTCTACTCAACAACCCAATCGATTCCTGATTAAACAAACTGCCAAGTTTGAGGTTCGTAGTAACGTATCAAGTTGTAATGTAGATAAGTCTCCTAGTTTCCTTACACTAATATATCCGTAATCGTAGAGAGGAAATCTAAAATAATACCTAAATATAGATTTTAAAATTCAATGTAATCATCATTATCCATGTAATAATTTAGAGCATCAATAAATTGATCTTTTGTAAAATTTGGATACCGTTCATCTAAGTCATCGTAAACATCCATAACCGCATCCCCACTACATAAAATATCTAATCCATTTTCGTTTACAAAATCAGGAAAAACTTCTTTTCCATCCATTATTTTTGGGCCGTTATCCAAATAACAAACCGTCTCTAAATCAAGAATACTCTCATCTTCATCAGAAGAAATATATATGTATGGAAATTTGGCAAATTTATCAGTATCATCATCATTGAATAATCTAGCACAATCAATAACTTCTGATATACTAATTTTTCTTCTATAAAATTTATCTAAATTCATTTTTTGTTCCTTTTATGATTAAATTAACATTTACCTAATGGTTTACCAGTGCGACCGTTTAATTTTCCTCGTCGACCTGGTCTACCACCTCCCCATATACTTCTTCCGCCTTTTCTTTGTGGGTGATATAGACCATGATTTCTTCTATGGTCATTATAATCAACCAGTACCAACCTTTTTGTATCCTCATGATGATGCCACGTTAGTCCCTGTTTATTTTTACCTTTTCCCCAATTGGGACTTGAACTCATATCTCCAGATTTCATCCATTCTTTTAATTCAGGATAACGATACAGCAAGTTTACCAATTTGTCAGGGGAGGCCGCCGTATTGGCGCGTTCAGAGAAACTGGAAACATTAACGGCCAAAAACAGCGCATTTAAAGACCGTTTTTCCAATAGGCAGTCCGCGCTATTTGAACGGTTTGGTGACCGACTTCGGCTATATCGGCGAAGATGAAGATGAAGAAGACTATCATGCCTATACCTGCACAGCCCGTCCGTTTATGTGGTACCTCACGCAGAACACCGATAGCAGGGTATTTGTCGATAAGTCTGTTCTGGATATTACCAATGAAGTCTTGTCCCCGTTCGGATTCCCTTTCCAAGTAAAATGCCAAAAAAGCTATCGTACAAGGGGCTTTTGTGTCCAATATCAGGAAAACAGTTTTAATTTCCTAAACCGCCTGTTTGAACAGGAAGGCATCTACTATTATTTTACCCACAGCAACGGTTCGCACGAGCTCGTTATCGCTGATGATGTCGGTACTCTAGAAGCCATTCCTTCTCCCAACATTCCTTACCATTCCAAAAATACTGCGCCCGGCGCACCCAACATCGCCTATATCGATGTATGGGAAGAACGGGATGCCTTGAAATCCAGTCAGTTCGTGACTCAAGAATACAACTATAAAAACGCCAAAGTCCCAATGAAATCTTCTGATTCGGTTCACGATTTCAGTTCTGTTCCTATGGAACATTATGATTTTTATACCGGCTTTAGCGATGTATCCGAAGCACAAAACTACAGTCAGGTACGCAGTGAAGATCTGAAAAGCCAAACCAAGATCATTACCGGTTCGGGTACTGCCTTGACAGTAGCTCCGGGTTATACATTTACCCTGAGCAAACATCCGCATTCATCATCCAATACCGAATACACCATTCTGAAAGCAGACTATGATTTTGAAGAGGCTGGCTATACCACTGGCGATCGTATCGGCAAATTCAGAATTTCATTCCGCGTATTGCCCAAATCCTACCCATACCGCCCTCCCCTTAAAACGCCAAAACCCAAAGTTTTGGGCACACAAGCGGCGACGGTAACAGGTCCTGCCGGAGAAGAGGTTTATACCAACGAGTATGGCGATATTAAAGTCCAATTCCATTGGGACCGCTACGGCAAAATGGATGAAAATAGCTCCAACTGGGTTCGGGTAACGCAAGGTTCTGCCGGAGCGGGATACGGCTCTATCAACACACCGCGTATCGGTGAAGAAGTGCTGGTTGACTTCATCAACGGCGATGCCGACCGACCGATTGTATTGGGTCGTCTGTACAACAGCGCAATGTCGCCGCCATGGGGCTTTCCTGCCGCGGCTAAGCAGTCCGGTATCAAAAGTAAGAGTTTCAATTCGCCATTGTCCAACTTCAACGAATTGATGTTCAACGACACTGCCGGTTCCGAGATGGTCAATTTCCAAGCGCAAAAAGACCTGACCTCCCTGGTTAAAAATAACGAAACCCGTAACGTCAACAACGACCGCACCACCACGATCGGTAACAACGAAACGGTTACGGTAGTAGGCGATCGGGCGAAAACCGTCCAAAAAAACGAAACGGCTTCGATTACCCAAAACCGCACAAAATCGGTGGGGCAAAACGAGACCTCCAGCATTACCCAAAACCAAAGCATTAGCGTGGGTGACAACCAAAGCACCAGCGTAGGTAAAGACCAAAGCGTCAACGTGGGTAAAAATCGCAGCCGTTCTGTTGGTTTGAACGAAAAAGTAGGCATAGGTCAGAGCCAAGCGTTGACTGTCGGACAAGATCAGAACGTTGCTGTCGGCAAAAACCAAGCGCTGACCGTCGGTGCCAACCGCAACAAGACCGTTGTAGCCAACGAAGTCAGCAGTATCGGCGGCAACAGACAGGAAACCGTCAGTCTGAACGGCATGAACAATGTCGGCATCGGACAGATGACCAACATCGGTGCCGGCTATATGCTGAACGTCGGTGCAGGCTGGATGACCAATGTCGTCGGTGCAGAAATGCATAGCGTCGGCTTGGTGATGGGGCTCAACGCCGGTATGAACATCGGCCTCAACGCAGGTCGAAACATTACCCTGTCCGCAGGCAAGAAAATTACCATACAAGTCGGTAGTTCCATGATTTTGATTGATAAAAACAAAATCAGCATCGTCAGCAAAACGATCAAGATCGTCGGCACCAAAGTAGTGGACATCGACGGCAAAAAAGTCGATATCAACTAGAGAAGATACGCCATGTTTGAGTTGCAGAACTTTACCTGCTTTCATACGCAGCAGTTTAAAAACATCGACCAAACAGATCGGGCTTATGATGTAGTCGTCGCCAAAGTCAGTTACGAGTTTGAAATTGACCCGGAAACAGGAAAAACGAAGCTTGCGTTTGCCCGTAAGCAAACGCCGCTCACGTTTGCCGATACCTATTACGGCGATCCCTCGCAAACCTCAACTCAGTTTGAAAGCGACTTCAGCCTCTACAAGCCCAAAACCGACTTGGTCGTCAATGCCACCGCCTATGCACCCGACGACGTTCCCTCTCGGCAATTTACCGTATCCGTAAGTATCGGCGATTACCAAAAAAGCCTGGCGCTTACCGGGGAACGTTACTGGGTGCGGGAGGCAGCAGGATGGTCTTTGAGCGAACCCGACCCCATTCTTTCCCTGCCTATCCGCTATGAGTTTGCCTTTGGCGGCAGCGCAGTCGAAGACGACCACACAGGCTATCAGCAGAACGCCATCGGTATCGGCTACTATCCGAAGGCCGAACTCAAAAAAAAACGGGTTCAAGCGGACACTGAAAGCGCATCAAATCTACGACCCCGCACACCCCGTGCGAGATCCGTCCGATAAGGCCGCGCCCGAAGGCTTCGGCTTTATGCCCCGTTATTTCGCACTGCGAGCCAAACATACCGGCACTGCCGATGCGCAATGGATAGCCAACCGTGCCCCGCTACTGCCTGAAGATTTTTCTATGGCTTATTGGAACGGCGCCCATCCCTCGCTGCAGCTTCCCCATCTGAAACCCAACCATATTTACGAACTGACCTTTACCGGCATGGTGCATTCCTTCCAGGCGCCCAACCAACGTTTTACCGTTGATTTGCCGGTAGAAACCGTGTTCGTCCACGCCCATACGGCAACCAACTCGTCATTGTGTAAAGACATGATATTGGACACCATCCTCGTCGATGTGGAACAACGCCGTATTGATTGCAGCTACCGCACATCTTTTCCGGAGGAACTGGAAATTGCGGCATGCCAGCTCAGATTCATCGCCCGACACGAACGGGCAGATCAAATCGCGGCCGCCCAAGCCTGTCGGGATTCTCAGGATGAATTTATCCCAATCCCACCATCTTTGGCAGCACACGCATAAACCATACATAGGTCGTCTGAAACTCTAAACCCTTACTCATCCAGCTTTCAGACGACCCCATCCCCAACAGGAGCAAGCCGCCATGGCATTCAATAAAATCGCCCGTAAAAGCAGTGACTTCAGGGTCGTCTTTACCGTCCCCGATTTCTGCTGGCCGCCCCCTCCTGCTCCACCAGTCGCACCGCCCATCCCCTTCCCGCTCTTCGCCGACCTGGGCGGTGCCCAAACCGTCGCCACAGACGTTCGCCTCAACCGCAAGCCCGCCTTCGTCTTCAAAGCCAGTAAAACCAACCGCACCACCGGCGACGAACCCGCCATACCCGGCCGCAAAGGGGTGTTGTCGCGTACCGCCACCAAACCCGCCTGGCCGATGATGCATTCTTCTTCGGTTAAAATCCGCAAGCGCCACATCATACGCGCCGGCGATATGTTCCACATGAACAACAAGTTCAATAAGAAACTGCCGCCCAAACCTTGTATTTCCTGCAAAGCCGCTCTCGCTGCCGGCCGCCCGGTCAATCCGATACACGGGCTGAAGTTTTTGGAGAAAGAAACCGACTTTGCTTTTGAGGGCATCCTGCCGCTGGTCTGGAGCCGCAGCTATTATTCCGACCAAGACGGTACCGGCTGGCTCGGCGAGGGCTGGAGCGTGCCGGGCTGCCAACGCATCATCCGCGATGCGGCGGGATTGGCCTATATCGACGATCAGGGCCGTTTGTTCCCGCTGCCGGAAGTCGATGAAGACGATGAGGAACCGGTATTGTTCGAGAGCGAACAGATTTGGTTCAGCAAGAATCCGGACGGGCATTATGTCATTGCTTCGCTGGACGGTTCGATAGCGCTGCGTTTTGCGCCTTTGGTCGTCGCGGAAGACGGTTCGGACGAAGACTCCACCCTCTTCCCGCTGGTGGCGGTGGAAGACGCCAACGGCAACCATCAGCGTTTCGTCTATCATCCGCTGACCGGTCTGCCGCAATACGTCATCGACGGCAATGGTCGGGTGTTCTCGCTGAACTTCGGCAATGTGGCGGATGAGCAGTCGCCTAAAATGCGGCTGTTGTCGGTGTCGCTGTTGGAAGGTTTGCCGGTCTTCGGCGAAGCGGTCCGTGTCGGCAGTCCGCTGGTCCGCTACGAATACAATAGCAGCGGCGACCTGCTGCGCGTCATCGGCCGCGACGGCAACATCAAACGCAGCTTCGGCTATAAAAACAATCTGATGGTGTCGCACACGGATGCGGCCGGATTGGTATCGGAATACGAATACGACCATTACACCCCAACAGGCAAGGTGTTGCGCAACTGGACTTCTTTGGGCGAGGAATGGCGTTTTACCTATCACGACGGTTATACCGAGGTAACCGACGTGTTGGGCCGTACCGAGCAATATCATTACGATTACAACAACGAGTTGACCAAGCGGGTGTTTGCCGACGGCAGCACCGTATTGATGGAACGCGACGGTTTGGGCCGTCTGCTCAGCCACACCGATGCGATGGGGCGCGTTACCCGCTATCAGTACAGCAACGAGGGGCAGGTAGAGACCATCGTCCGCCCCGACGGCGCCATCCTGCATTTCGACTATGACGACTGCTACCGACTGATCCGTAAAAGCGATGCAGAAGGCCGTTATGACGGCTATACCTACGACGAAGCGGGCAACCTGCTGACCCATACCGACCCGCTGAAACATACCACCCGTTTCGAATACGACGACAACGGCCTGTTGCTGTCGGTAACCGATCCGAACGGCAGCAGTACCGCCTATCACTATAATGAAAACCGCCAGCCCGACCTCATTACCGACTGTTCCGGTTACGAAACCAAACTGGCCTACACCCCCGAAGGGCAACTGGCGCGCATTACCGATGCGCTGGGACAGCACACCGAATACCATTACGACGCCGCCCAAAACCTTACCCTCGCCCTCTATCCCGACGGCAGCAAAGAAACCTTCGGCTACGATACCGCAGGTCGTCTGAAAACCCATACCGACGGCGAAGGCCATACCACTTCCTACGAATACGGCCAAGACGGTCTGCCGACCCGACGCACCAATGCGCTGGGCCATACCTTCGGCTACCACTACGACAAAGCCCGCCGCTTAGTCGGCCTCACCAATGAAAACGGTGCGCGCTACCGCTTTGCCTACGACGTCCTCGACCGCCTGATTGCCGAAAGCGGTTTCGACCATAAACTGACCGGCTACCGCTACAACGCCGGCAACGAGCTGGTCGAGCAGCGCGAATTCGGCGACGACGCCTCCCTCGCCGCCAAACTGATGGCGCAGCTGGGCGGACAGCCCGTCCCCAAAAAGGACGCCGCCCCGCTTTCAGACGACCTCGACAGCCAAACCCCGCTGCGGATTACCGAGTTCAAACGCGATAAATTGGGACGCTTAATCCACACCCTTGCCCGCGATAACGACAAGGTTCAGGAAACCGCTTACCAATACGACCTAGACGGCAACCTCGTCCGCGCCGCCAACCGCCACAGCATCACCTGCTTCGACTACAACGAAAACGGCCAACTCATCGCCCAGCACCAATGGAAAGTACCGAGCAAGGAAGAGAACGCCCGAAACGTTTTGCCGAGACCTTTGCAAAATTCCCCAAAATCCCCT
>NZ_KV814950.1:0-1930 GCF_001814135.1 Neisseria sp. HMSC067H09
AGTTGCACTTCAAATGCGAATCCGCCGACCTTTTATTTAACCCGACAAGCCAGGAATAATCCAGTCCGTAGCGTGGGCTTTGCCCACGAACCTGCTGTCCGACAATCTGAATCGGGCGGTTATCTTTGATATTCATTTCGCGGGCAAAGCCCACGCTACCGGGCGCCTGGAAACCTAGTTCACATTTTCAGACGACCTTGTTTGCCATGTCCGCCTTGCTCGTATTCAAACCGTCCTAACGCTCGATACTGCCACAAAGCCGCTCGACAATTTCCGCCGCGCTGCCGGGGCGGCACAATCCTGCGTTTTGTCCTGCCCAAAATGGGGAAAAGTCGTAGCAGCCTTGTTTTTCGGCGGCGGCTTTCAATGCGCCGGCGGCTGCGCCTGCCAAGGGGAACGGAAGCGCTGCGTCATTCATCGGACCGGCTTCGCGTATGAAGCGGTTGTAAAGTCCGCGCGCCGCGCCGCCGCTGAACAAGTTGGTCACCACGGTATCTTCGGGACGGGCGGTTTGGATGGCGGCGCGGTGGGCAGGTTTGGTCAGGGCTTCGTCTGCGAGCAGAAAGGCGGTTCCGACCTGCACTGCGGACGCGCCCAATCCCAACGCGGCGCGGATGGCGGCGGCATCGGAAACGCCGCCTGCGGCTATGACAGGCAGGCGCACGGCCTTGCGGACGGCGGGCAACAGGGCGAACAAGCCGCTTTGGCTGTCGGGATTGCGGTTTAAAAACCATCCCCGATGACCGCCCGCCTCCCACGCTTGGGCAATCACGACATCCGTGCCGTTTTGTTCCAGCCAAACGGCTTCTTCGACCGTCGTCGCGCTGCTCCACACTTCCGCGCCCGTCGCTTTGACGCGATGCAAGTATTCGGGCGAGGGCAAGCCGAAGTGGAAGCTGACGACAGGCGGGCGGTAACGCTCCACACATGCCAACGCGTCGGCACCAAACGGCTGCCGCCCGCCGCCGCTGGGAATGTCGTTTTCCGCCAGCCCGTAAGCCTCGAAATACGGGCGCAACACGCCAAACCATGCGTCCTGTTGCGCACGGTCGGCAGACGGCGTGCGGTGGGCGAAAAAATTAAGGTTGTACGGACGGCCTCCGCCCTCCTGCTTCATCCGTGCCAACGCTTTTTCCAAACCCGCCGCGTCGTACATCGCTCCCGCCAACGAACCCAAAGCGCCGGTTTTGCCGACAGCCAAAGGCAGCTCTGTGTCATGCGCAAACGCCATCGGTGCTTGAATCAGCGGATAGCGCAGTGAGGATAAAATGCGGCTCATGTCTGTTTCTCCTTGTTATTTGTTTCGTCTGTTTTGTCAGCCGGTTTGAATGTTTTTAAATGTTGAATAGCAGGCTAACGATGTGGCACAAACCCGATTTTGCCACAAAAAATAGTCGGATATGCTGCAAGGTCGTCTGAAAACGAACCGCCGCGTTTTGTGTTAAGCGAGTGTTTGCGAAACCGAATATGTTTGGAAAGCAAACCCCGTCCCATTTAATCCATATAGAAAAAGGTCGTCTGAAAACCTTGTTTCGGGTTTTCAGACGACCTTTGCTTTGCCTTCAAACAGGCTTTACAACGGAATTACCATTGGTAGCCGACACCTGCGGTCGCGCCGTAGTGGCCGCGTGAGTTTCCGGTAGCGGTACCTTTGATGACCCAGTTGCCGCCGTCGGAGATGCTGGAGAAGCCGACTGCGTAGCCGCTTTCACCGCGGTAAACGCCGCCTGCAACCGCCATCATGCTCTTACCCGGCAGGTAGGCTTGCGGCAGACCTGCCACCGCCATGGCTGCTGCGGTACCGGCTTTGGAGTCGCTTTCCACATTGTCGATACGTTGGTTGATTTGGTTGCCCATGTTCACCACGTAATTGCCGATGTTGGTCACGCTTTGGTTAATCGCCTGGTTGGTGTAATACAACTGGCTGCCG
>NZ_KV814951.1:0-202 GCF_001814135.1 Neisseria sp. HMSC067H09
GTATTGTGCTATTTTGTTTTTAATTGACTATAAAGTTAAGTATGCTTGCTATACGTCCTAGATTTTTGCCTGTTCTATTTTTACATTAATCTTGCCATCCGGTCTGTGTAGGTCTGATTCTTGAATCAGACAGTTTTTTAAGACTTTTGGAATCCTCGTAAAAAAGGCCGTCTGAAAACTTTGAACTGGCCCCCAAATCTTG
>NZ_KV814952.1:0-3213 GCF_001814135.1 Neisseria sp. HMSC067H09
GTCGGCATCGGTCATTTTCGCTTTTTGCATGGCGGCGGTAATGAAGGCGGCGGTGTTGTCGAATTCCGTAGCGGATTGGTGGATATCTTCCCTTTGGTTGAACTCGGCAAGCAGGATTCTGGCTTTTTCGTGCAGGGGTTGCACGTCGGGGGAAAAGCCACCTGCCGCCTGCGCGTATTGATACGGCTCATCCCTTTCGTTCCAAGACATCATGTTCGGGTCTTTGTCGATGATTTCGCGGGTTTTGCGATAAATTTCCCGAGTATCTTTCAGGTATTCGTTGGTCTTATGGATTCCGCTTCGGATGAATTTGACGTCCTCGCGGTAGTCTTCAATCATTGTCCGGTTGCGCTGTGCCAATTCCAAGGCAGGTTGGTAATTGCGCTCCGAAAGGATGGAATCGCTGCCGGTAAAGTTGCTGATGGAATGCGCCCCCAGATTGACAAGTGCCGAAGCGGCAGTATTCACGGGAGGCATATTGATACTGTTGTTGTAGCCCTGCGTCCACAATAAAGTCAGTTCCGATTGCTTGGCAAGAATAATTACCTTGCCGTAATGCGGGGCGGCGGCGGATACGGCATCCGATGCCCGCGCATAGTTGACCACCCTGTTGCCGCCTTCGGGGATGTCTTTGAGCGCGGCCGCGCCGTAGGCATTGAAGGTTACGCCTTCGTGATTGAAGCGGTAGGATTGGATTTGGGCAAGTGCGCCGCCAAGGGAGTGGCCGACTTGGGTAATGTGGGGACGGGGTAAGTTATTATCTTGATGGAATTTTTCTGCCAGTCTTAATGCTTCCCGTGTCAATTTTGCCGCGTCTTCCGCCTGAATATTGACACGGTCGAGTACCATTTTGAGATCGACCTTGGCATCAATCATAGATTCTGTCCCTCTATGGGCAACGATGATTTCGTTGGTACGAACATCCTGATAGACAGCTCCCTGATAATCCGTTTTGGGGTTGTTGTGGACGGCAAGAACCTTGTAATGGTTTCCTCCCACTACCAAAGTTTTATTCGGCGGAGTAACCACACGGTCTTCATAGGCATCTGCGGCGAGGTCGGCATATTGCTGTTTGGTTAATTGGCTCATGATTCAACTTTCTCTAAAGTAACGGTAATAGTAAATAAATCTTTTTGACGGTCATATCCATAACCGTCGGGTGAATCGGCACCAAAACTGACGGTATTCCCATCGTCGTATATTGAACCGTCTTCTTTCCTCAAATAGGGATACGCACCCTTCCAATAATATTTAGTCAGTGTATTTGTTTTTGTCAGATTCTCCATCACATCGCTGATGTTAAATTCAGTTTCTTCCGCTTTGCCCGTCGCCTTAAACGAAGCTCCGAAATTTTCAGGTTGCCATCGGCAAATTCCCTCTCCGAAATAGTCTTCATCTAAAACGGCATCTGCATAAAACAGCATTTCGTACTCGTCATTCCCGACCGAGTCCATTTTGATGGGAATATTTTTTTCAGGGGATGCGGTAGCTCCCGCCAATCTGCTAATGGTATAAGAACAGTTTCTTGCTGCATAACCGATATACATATTGTTTATCGGTTTCAACGGCCCTGGCGCATCGTTAATCTTAATCCTGACGCGGTAGGCTTGTTTGGGTTCTGGATTCAATTTGAAACGGGCTTCGGTTTGTTGTTGGATACTCATCTTGTTACTCTCCGAGCAGGCACTGAGGCTTGCGGTTGATAAAAAGGCTGCGCTCAGCAGCAGGATGAAAGGTTTCATAAAGTGCTCCTTGGCTTTACGAACATATAATCAGGCCGTCTGAAAAAATATATGGAATTATCTATTCGATACTGGCTTTTTTGTATTCCTCATTTTTTGTATAATTAAAGAATTTTTAATATTTTTATAAATGGAGTTAAGGTGGGATTTATACTGTTTATTATGGCTGCGGGCGCATTAGCTGTTTCCCTGATCGCGTTGATATGGTTGATTTTTCTTGCATCAAAAAAAGAAATTAACAAAAATATAATAGGATATGGATTTTTGTTATCAATAGTTTCGCATTTGGTTATTTTTCTCAGTTTTGCAGCAATGGGACGATACTGGGTATTCGCTCCAATATTATCACACATAAAATATTTGGTTTTTATGCCTTTTTTATTGTCCATACTTATGATGAGTTTCAAAGATGAACGATTGGCTGCATCCAATAAAATTACTTTTTTGAAAATAAAAAATATCCGAAATATTTATAAAATTATCCTGGTAAGTATAATATTTTCTGTCATTATAAGCTGTATCGTGTTGCAATTTTATAAAGACCTATTGGAGTATTTAGGCGCAAAGGTGCATTATTAAATTTTTAAATCAGCATATTAAGGCATAAACCTCCCTTTTTTTAATTTCCAAGAAAACATCGATTCAATTATTACTTTTTATGTTATCACACAATAGCAACAATTCGTCTGAAAACCAAACTCCTGATTTTCAGACGGCCTTTCTCCAATTACTATTGTCATTTTTTCAGCGAAGCCACTGCCACAGGCTTCCTCAGCCGTTTGGTAAACGTCCCCTCTTGGTAATAGCGGATTTTTCCCACCTTCGCCGGATGTGCCATACCTTCATAAAGGATGATTTCGCTGTCCTGATTCATTCCTTTCAATTCCTGCGGCAGCATCAGCGCGCGGCGCTCTTCGCTTTCGGATATGCTGCGTTCGCGTCCTGCTGCTCCCTCGGCGTATAGATGATTTGCAGCGCGTGGTTGGTGATGATCGTGCGGGCGTATTCTTTGCCGTAAACGGCATCCAGTTGGGCGACGGATTGGATAATCGGAAACAGGCGGATGTTGTAGCCCGCCATGTAGCTGACGGAATGGGCGATGATTTCTACTTTGCCTATGCTGGTAAATTCGTCCATCAGCAACAGGCACTGGTGTTTCAAATCGGGATTGTCCTGTGGCAGCTCTTTGGTGTTTTGGTTGATCAGTTGGGAGAAGAACAGGTTGACGATGATCCTCGATTCGGCAAGTTTATTGGGCAGGATGCCGATATAGACGGTCATTTTCTTTTTACGCACGTCGGTCAGCAGGAAATCGTCGGCGGAGGTGGCGGCGTCAATGACGGGGTTGATCCACGGGTTGAGGGGTTCTTTAAACGTACCCATGATGGAGCCGAAGGTTTCTATTTCACAGTATTCCTTGTCTTGTATTCCGAAAAGGCCGAGACCTTTGCAAAATTCCCCAAAATCCCCT